>JBGSIK010000411.1:0-8189 GCA_041742575.1 Candidatus Krumholzibacteriia bacterium | reverse complement strand
GAATCGTGTTGTTGGAAGACGGACCCACGGTCAAGCCGGAGCACTTGCCGTTCTCGCGCACGCGCGCGGATGATAGCTCGTTGGGCAAGAAGATCGACAGCATCCTGTCGCAGGAGATTCCGGAGGGGGGGATCGAATTCGATGCCATCGTATCCGAACTGGAAAAAGAGCTCATCGTCAAAGCGTCCGCCCAAACGAGCTGGAACCAGAGCAAGACCGCCCGCCTTCTCAACATGAAGAGGGACAAACTCCGCTACCGTATGAAGACCTTCAACCTGGACGACGCTGATGACACCTTCACGCCATAACTTCCTGCGGGCCGCCGGCACCTTCGGCTTTGTGGCGGCGGTGATCGTGGCGGGATGTGGATACTACAGCACCAGCTCGCGAACGGCGGAAGGGATCAAGTCCGTGGCCGTGCCGTTCTTCGAAAATCTGACTACGGAACCCAGCCTCGAGATCACGGTGACTGAAAACCTCATCGACAATCTTGTTGGCGACAACACGCTCGAAGTCACGGATGAGCAACGCGCCGACGCGGTGCTGAACGGCCAGATCGTGGAGTTCCATAACCGCCCGTTTTCTTTCAACGACGATCTGAACGCGGAGGAGTATCTGGTCACTCTCAGAGTCAAGGTCTCACTATTCAACCGCAGGCTGAATCAACCGGTGTGGGCGGACAAGACGGTGACGGGCGACGGTTCATACTTCGTGGACGTTCCCGACGCCAGCACGTTCGACGACGCCGTCAGGCAGTCGGTGAAGGAAATCACGGACCAGATCCTCAATCTGACGGTCCGCGATTGGTAGGCACGACCGTGGGACGGGCGCTCCAGCGGTACCGCAAGCTGTTCGACTCGCTCAAGCGGGGCGAGATTCATCCACTCTACTTTCTGTATGGGCCGGAGGAGTACCTCAAGAAGGAGTTCGTACGTGAACTACTGAATGCCGCGCTTCCCGAGGCCAATCGCGCCTTCAACCTCGATGTCTTTCACGGGGACGAGTTCGACCAAAACCGCTTCGACGACCGCGTCGACAGCTACCCCTTGTTCAGCGATCGCAGGGTAGTAATCCTCAAAGATTTCAAGGCCCTCTCGGCCGCCGAGCAGGACCACGTGATCTCCGCAGCACGGCGCATTCGCGACTCTCTCGTGCTCTTGATCGAGACTGCAAGTGAGAAGCCGGACAGCGCCCGCCTGCGGCAGTTGAAGGAGCTGGCCGAACAGAAGGGACAGGCGGCCGCTTTCGAGCCCCTCGACGAGCAGGAAACCATGGAGCGGGTGACGGCCCGGTTCCGCCGCGAGGGATTCACCGTGGAGCCGGAGGCACTGGAACTGCTCGTCGCATCCGTCGGCACCCAGCTCATGGATCTGGTGAACGAGGTGGACAAGATCTGCCTCGCCACCGAGCGCTCGCGGGAAGTGAACAGAGAAGTGGTGGCGTCCGTGGTCGGCCGGTACCGGACGGAAAGCGTATTCGGGCTTCTCGATGCCCTGGGGGAAGGGGACCATGGGCTACTACTACGCCGCCTCAACGCCGTACTCGACGGGGGCGAGGAGCCCGTTATGGTGACGGCCATGCTGCTCAAGCGAGTGGTCTTGCTCATGGAGATGAAATCGGTGCTGGCCGAGCGCGGGAACAAGGCCGCCACCGGGCGATCTCTGGCGGGACTCATGACGGGCCCGGTGAGCCCGTTTTACGCGGAAGTTCTCCTGCGCCAGGCCCGCAAGTTGGATCATGCGGAACTGGATACACTCCTCGACAACCTGCGCTGGGCCGACCTCAAACTCAAGACCACCCAGCTCGACGGGCGACATCTGATCGAGGAAGCCCTCCTCGCGACCCGTCTGAGAATATGGCTTGCGCACGCGAGCGATTATGTGTAAGGTTCACAAGCACAATCAGTTATTTCGTGCCCCTCTTCCCGTGATCATCACCAGGTCAATCCTATGGAGCGTGAAGTCAAGATCAACGCCCGCGGGTTGTCGGCACCGGGCCCGCGCATGATGGTGGAGACGGCGCTCGCCAAGACCCCCTGCAAAGTGATGCGCGTCGTGGTGAGCAACTCGCAGGCGCTCGAGGACCTGCGCGCGTTCTTCGCAAACCGTCACGCGGCTGTGAAAATCGACCAGGTGGGAGAGGAGTATCACCTGGTGGCGAGCTTCGAGGATTGACGAATGTCCAAGTACCCGCACGGAGAAATAGAAAAGAAGTGGCAGGCGATCTGGGCCGAAACCGGTTTGTTCCGGCTCGATACCCGATCCGCGCGCCCGAAGTACTACTGCCTGATGATGTTTCCGTATCCATCGGGAGAGCTGCACGTGGGCCACGGGCGGAATTACATCATCGGCGATGCCCTGGCTCGCTTCAAGAAAATGGAGGGCTACGAACTGCTCGCGCCGATGGGCTGGGACGCTTTCGGCCTTCCGGCGGAAAACGCCGCGATCCAACACGACATCCACCCCGCGAAGTGGACGCGCGACAATATCGCGAAAATGAAGCGTCAGTTCATCGACTGGGGCGTCGTGTACGACTGGACGCGAGAAGTGACGTCGTGCCAACCGGAGTACTACAAATGGACGCAGTGGCTTTTCTTGAGGCTCTACCACGCCGGCCTGGCCTACCGGAAAGCCGCGTCCGTCAACTGGTGCCCGTCGTGCAAGACCGTACTCGCCAACGAGCAGGTCATCGACGGCCAGTGTGAGCGCTGCTGCACCCCGATCGAGGAGCGCTACCTCGAGCAGTGGTTCCTCAAGATCACCGAATTCGCCGACAAGCTGCTGGAAGAACTCGACGGGCTCAAGGAATGGCCGGAGCGCGTAATAACGATGCAGCGCAACTGGATCGACCGGAGCTTCGGCGTGCAGATGGAGTTCCGGATCAAGGGCACGGACCGATCGCTCCAGTGCTTCACGACGAGGCCGGACACCATTTACGGCGCGACCTTCATGGTCGTGTCTCCAGAACATCCGGAGGTCGCACGGCTGGCGGCACGAAGCCCTCGCCAAAAAGAAATCCGCCGTGCGGTGGACCAGTTCATCGCGGACAAGCGCAGCGGCAAAGCCCGCACGGAACCGAGCAAGGAAGGCTTGTTCCTCGACGCCTACGCCGAGAACCCGATGACGGGCGAGGACATCCCGATTTACGTGGCCCCCTACGTGCTCATGGAGTACGGGACTGGCGCGATCATGGCCGTGCCCGCTCACGACCAAAGGGATTTCGAGTTCGCACAGCGGTATCACCTGCAGATCCGCGAGGTGATCCGGCCGGCCGACGGCTCATCGACGCTGCCGCAAGCCGCGTACGTGGGAGAGGGATTGATCGTAAACAGCGGCCCGTTCAACGGGCTCGACAGCAGAGACGCAATCCAGAGCGTCGCCTCTGAGTTCGAAGCACGCGGAATCGGCCGGCGAACGGTGAACTACAGGCTCCGAGACTGGCTGGTTTCGCGGCAGCGCTATTGGGGCGCACCGATACCAATGGTTCATTGCCCGTCGTGCGGCGTCGTGCCGGTGGACGAAAAGGACCTGCCGGTGCTCCTGCCCGAGGTGGTGGACTTCCGACCGCGCGGCGACGGCAAGAGCCCGCTGGCGACCAACGAGAAATTCCGCTCCGTGGCCTGCCCCAAGTGCGGTGGGCCCGCGGAACGAGATACGGACACCATGGACACGTTCGTGGATTCCAGCTGGTACTTCCTGCGCTATCTGAGCCCCCATGCCGACGAAAAACCGTTCGACGGGGAACTGGTCAACCGGTGGCTTCCCGTCGACCAGTACGTCGGCGGCGTCGAACATGCGATCTTGCACCTCCTCTACGCCCGCTTCATTGTCAAGTTCCTGCACGCGCAGGGACTGGTGGGCTTTTCGGAACCATTCGCAAGGCTCTTCACACAGGGGATGGTGTGCAAGGACGGCGTCAAGATGTCGAAGAGCAAGGGAAACGTCGTCAGCCCTGACACGCTCATCTCACGTCTGGGTGCCGACACCATGCGCCTGTACATCCTCTTCAGCGGACCACCGGAACGCGACATCGAATGGAATGACGAGAGCGTGGAAGGCTGTCATCGCTTTCTGAACCGCGTCTGGCGCTTGTTCTGCGAACATAACGATGTTATCGACCAATCAGTTACGGGCGCCATCAAATACGACACTTTAAGTGAGAGCGAGCGCGTCCTGTTCCGCAAGACGCACTGGACCATCGACCGGATGCTGGCCGATATTGCCGACAACTTCCATTTCAACACCGCGATCAGTGCCGCGATGGAGCTTTCCAATACCATGACCTCGTTCGCGGAAACGGCTGCCATCGCTCCGGGATCCAATGCCGGCAAAACCCTCCGCTTCGCTTTCGACGCCCTCATACGTCTTCTCGCGCCTATGACCCCGCATTTCTCAGAGGAGCTGTGGCGGCGAATGGGCCATACCGGAAGCATTTTCGATGAGCGCATGCCGCAGCCGGACGCTTGCTACGTAACCCGGGAAACGTTTGACCTCGTCATCCAGATCAACAGCAAGATTCGAGCGCGCGTGTGCGTTCCGGCCGGGACCGCCGCCGAAGATCTTCGCCAGATCGCGCTGTCGAACCAACGCGTGAAAGAACTCCTCGCCGACAAACACCCGCAGCAGGTGATTGTCATCCCCGACAAGCTCGTGAATATCGTCGTCAGGTGAGCCGGACTTCGCTTTGGAGGCGCCGGCCTTCGGATCGGGAAAAATCCCGCGCCCCGTTGGACCGGCCAGGTCTAGTTAACATAATATATCTTATACGACAGATTTGATATCACCGAAAGCCTCCGCGTCCGAGGGCATTTCGAGGGGTCGCGTCGATCCGGGGACAGAGCGCTTCGGAAGTCGAGGACTTCCCTTTCGGCGTGGCAGGAAAAAGTGAAGTGAGCGGTCACGCGAGGGGCACTTTGCCGCCGAACTCCCCGAGAAACGGCATCTCCCACCGTTCGCCAAAAAGAGACTTCACGAAGCCCATCACCGACAGGAGCAAGGCGAGCAGGTACACAGCGATTTGGAAAAGCACCACGATCAGCAGTCCTAGAAAAGGAAGCCGACCGATGGTCTTATCGATGATCACGAGGAAAATGAAAGCGACACATTCGCTCAAGAAAAGCAGGAAGGCCTGCCTGGCGTGGAAGCGGATGAACGAGCTGTCCTTGCTGCGCCAGAGGGCGAAAAAACACATAAAGAACAGATAGCCCACAGCCGCGATCCATCGCTCCGCCTCCGACGGCGCGGACGCAGGTGACTGTTCGGAATTCTCGACCTGGGTCACCAATAGACCGCCCTCGTGCGCGTCCCACGGACCCTAAGGGGTTCTACTCGGCCAAAAACGCAACCGCACTGTTCGCTCGTTCCTTCAGCGCTCCCGTTCCTTTGTCGGCGACGATCCGGAAGTACTCGGCCGCCTTTTCCCGCTGCTCCGCCTGGAAGAAGAACTCGCCGGCATGGTAGGCAGCGTCCAGATACCGTGGATCTTTCTGGTCCGTCTCCCGGACGACCTGTTCCATGGCCGCGGCCGCTTCGGCGTAATTCCCCAGACCCGCATAGCAAAGACCGATCCCATACCGCGCCGCCACGCGGAACGTCGGGAACTTGGACGCGCCGTCCAGATAGGCCTGGAAGTCTTTCAGGGCCTCGGAGTGATTGCGCTGCGCCAGCTCACATTCGGCCGTGTAGTACTTCGCGATGACACCGTCCCGGCCTCCGTACTGCTGCGAGAGCTGCTTGAACGTCGCCTTTGCAGCTTCGAAGTCGCCCTGCTGGTACAATCCCATTCCCTGCGCGAGTTGCCGCTGCGCCTGGGCCGCGGAACTGCGCCGGCTATTGGCCATCAGCACGATGACGGCGATCGCCACGATCAGCACTCCGACGGCGATGATGACTTGATTGAAGTGCTCTTGCGCGTACCCGGAGACCTTGAGCGCGTAGGTGACGAGCCGGTCTTCCTTGAAGCTCTTCCTTTTTACTTTCCGGACCGTTGCCATTGGGCACAAACCCCCTCTTGTATTGGATTCTCTCGGAGAGTCCGGTTAACATATCAGATAACATGGACTTAGGCAAGGCATTATTTGACCGCGCCCGCGACTGGCGGCCGGCGACCCGGCGCCCGCGAAATCCGCCTCGGTAAGCCCGAAAAACCGTTGACACCAACCTTTCACACACCCAAAGCTGGTGCCGGGTTATCCGCCCGGCTCCGCGCGCATTTCGGCCAGCAATTGCCCGGGGTGAGGTGTCCGAACCTTGATCCGCAACGGGGAAAGCGTTCCAGTTATAGAGGGCGCCGGTTCCAGCGCCGTCTTCCGACCGCTATATTTCGCCTTCGTCCTGGCAATCGTGATCCTCGAGTTTCCGGGGATCATCGAACTGAAGGACAACCCGTACTCCGGCATTTCGACGCGAAACCTGGTCATCCAAGTCATTCAAGACGACAGCCCCAACCGCGGCAAGAACCTCCGGGCCGGAGATGAGATCGATTCCGTGGGCGGCACCCGCATACGGAATCGATTCCACTACAGCGCGGTGCTCGCGGCCAATCGATCACGGACGGCCCTGCCTTTCGTCGTGCTGCGCAACGACACTCCCGTAGAGGAGACGGTGGAATTCGCACCGATGCCTCACCGGCTCCTCGCCAGCCACATCGCGCTGGTGCTGCTCGCGTTCTCTTTCCTCGCCGTGGGGTCGTGGGTGTACTTGCGCCGGCCGGATGTGCTCGGCGCCCTGTTCGCTGTGAATTGCGCGTTTCTGGCCTATCTTCTCACCCAACGCCCGTCGGTTTCGAACTCCGCCTTGCAGTTGGCCGGAGAGCTCGTTGACGACATCGTCACGCTCTTCCTGCCCGCGGTATTCCTTCACTTTTTCCGTGTCTTCCCCGGCCGCGGACGCGCCGTGGGCCGGAAGCGGCGCGCGTGGCGGACCACTCTGATCTACGCGCTCCCCACCGCCCTGTTTGTGGCAAGCAGCGCCGCGGTCATAAGCCGGTTCTACTTCCACCCGCTCCCGGCGTCGCCGGCATCCGTGATCCTGCCCGCCTCTGCGCTGTACTTCGGTGCGTATTTCGTGGCGTCACTGGTGTTGTTCGTGCTTTCGTACCGGAAGGTCCCGCGAGCGCAGAAGCAGAAGCTCCGCGTGGTGACGGCGGGCACTCTGCTCGGTGTTCTCCCCTTCCTCGTGACCGTCGTGCTGCGACAACTATCGCCCGGCGAGAACTTCTATCTCGAACAAGCCAGCGTCTTGTGCCTCGGCTTCGTGCCCGCTACTTTCGCGTACGCGATCCTCAAGCACGGCGCCATCGAACTCAACCATGTCGTTCGGCGCGGGATCGCTTATGCGGTGCTGACGGGCGCCATCGTGGCCGTGTACTACGTGGTCGTATACGCGGTCGGAAACGTCATGGCGAGCGAGTTCAGCGTGAGCCGCTACGTGTTCATGCCTTTCTCGATCCTGGTCCTGGCCGTCATTTTCGCGCCGGCCAGGGAACGCGTGCAGCGGTTCGTCGATCGCCTGTTCTACCGCGGCGAGTACGTGTACAAACAGGAAGTGCTCGAACTCAACCGGCGACTCGGGCGCAAGCTCAGCCGTGCGGAGATCTTCGATTCCTTCGTCGAAAGGGTGGACGGGTTGCTGAAGGCTTCCTTTGTCGCCGTCTACGCCCGCGACCAGACCGACGGTCTCGCCCTCGCGCAGACCCGCGGGGCTTGCCCCGAGCTCCTGCCCGTTTTTTCGTTCGAGTCGTTCCTGAGCCGGTATTTCCTGCGCGACCCTACGCCGCTGCTCGTCGAGTTCCTGGATACGTCGTGGGAACAACCGCACATGGACGACGAATCAGCGCGCCTGCTGTCGTGCCCCGGCCTCGCGGTTTGTCTGCCCGTCGTCGCCCACGACCAGTTCATGAGCCTCATTCTCCTGGGCGAGAAGCGCTCCGGCCTGGTCTACACTCGCACCGACGTGGAGCTCCTGGAGACCTTTTCCGAGCAGCTCGCTCTCGTGCTCCAGAACGCCGACTTGCTGCAGTCATCGATTGAGAAGGAACGCCTCAAGAACGAGGTGATGCTGGCGCGCGACATCCAGCTATCACTCCTCCCCGCCAGACCACCCGACCACCCGGCAATCGAGATACACGGCTACATGTTGAACTCGTTCGAGGTGGGGGGCGATTATTTCGATTACTTCTTCGTTGACGGG
>JBGSIK010000410.1:0-4062 GCA_041742575.1 Candidatus Krumholzibacteriia bacterium | reverse complement strand
CTTTGCCGATTTCGCCGGTTTTTTGGCGCTCGCTTCCGCATCACCGCCGGATAGATCGACTTGCGATTTCAGGAATTCGTGAGGCTTCGCCTCCGATTCGGGCTTGCGGGCAACGGCCTGCTCCTTCATCTCCGCGAACATGTCGTTGGAGTCCGCACGGCGCTCCGGCGCCTCGTCGGACCCGCCCTCATCCAGTCCCTGCGATAGCGGGATGTCCGTGAAAAGGTTGGTGCCCGTGCCCCGGCTGATTTCTTCGAACAGGCTTGCGCCGCGCTCGCGCTTCTCCTTTTCCGCCGGCTCCGTTCGCTTCATGAAAGGAGACGCAAGCGACTGACGTTCGAAGTCGTCGAGCGTCACGTTGTGAACCGAAGGATCCGACGCTTCCTCTATCGGTTCGGCGCCCAGGCCGTCGACCGTCAGATCCACGACTTCATTGTAATCGCTCCCCCCTACCTCGCCACCGAGCTTGACCTCGAGCATCCGGATCGTGTCGTTGAATTGTTGCTGGAATCCTTTCATCCTCTCCGCAAGGATCATTGCCCGCTCCGCCCAGCGTCCCGCCCGATGGGCGACCGTCTCGATCATCTCCGACGACGGTTGGCCGTCCCGGGAAAGCGCCTGCGTTGCTTCACGCACATTTCGTCCGACCGCCTGATACTGCCCCGAAACGCCGTTGAAACGAGCGGCGAGCGTGCGCACTTCCTCCGCCAACTTGATCAGTTGTTCCACACCCTCACCACCCGATCCGGCCTCCAGGGCGGTGCGAATCGCGACCCCCTTCGCTTCTTCTCCCAATTGTTGGAGCGACTGTGATGCGTCGTCCAAACGCTCCAGCGCGCCGATGACACCCTCAGCCTCGACGTCGGCCCGGCCTCCGTCCGACCGCCCTTCATTTCTGAGCTGGCTCAAACCGAGCTCGATCTCGCGTGCCCCGGCCAGGTTCTCTTTGATCTCTGCGCCGAGTTCCCCGATCCGCGTTCGAAGCCCGGCTACCGGTTCCGCCACTTCCTCCCGTATATTCGCCATTCGTTCGCTCTCGTTCACGGCAACCACCGGGGCTGCCCCAGCGAGCAGGTGCTTGCGGATCGCCTGCTCCACCTGTTTCAGCTCCGGCAGGGCGAGCGCCAGTTCTTCCTTGAACCCATCCTGCGGCCCGCGTGCGATGGCGCCGACCAGGACACCGCTCTCAGCCTTGAATTGCTCGACACTGCCGATCTGTCCGCTCTGCACGGCGAGCGAAGCTTCCTTTTGCTCCAGCGCCTGCTCGCGCGCGGCGACACGTTCCCTGAGCTTCATCAGAAAGTCCCGCAGCTCCGGGTAGTTCTTGAGCGATTTGATTCTGTCTTCCTGAAGGTCGTCGATACGCGCCAGCGCCTGAACCATCAGCCGGTAGTCCTGGCCCGACTCGAGGTACGTGCGATATCGCCGCACGGCCCCGGTGATGAGGAAATACGCGATCAGCGAAACCAACGGCACGAAGACCACCATCGGAGACATCTCGCGCATGAACGCTGCTCTGTCGAACAGCCAGGCGCCGCCGCTGAATCGTACCCAGCTCCACGCGACCCCGAAGGTTCGGGTGATGAGGAACCCGACGCCAATGCCCGTGACCACCAACAGCAGCGAGACGAGGAACCCTATCTTCCACGGGGACGTCAGTGCGGGACGTTTTTTCCTATTCACAACCTATCTCCTTCGTTGGGCCAGACAGGCGCCATGCGCGCCCGATCATTTCAAGATCGTGATCAGTACCTTTCCCGAGTATGGACGGAAATGACACGGGGCGATTTCGCAAGGAATATGCCAGCGTTTCCGCCGGCCGCCCCGCCGGATCAGCCGCATATCCGAATGGAATTAAAGGAGTTCCGGAACAGAGCTTGGGTGGGTGCCTGAGTGGATTACCGTGCAGATTGCACGGAGCGTAAGGGCTCGGCGTTGCTTTTTAGGGCGTAAACGTCCCCGATCATCCGCGAGGGTTCTTTTGCAACAACGGCCGGTACAGCGCCACTTTTCGGTCCTCGAAGACGTGGTTGTTCGGCGTGACCATCTTGTCCAACGCCTCTTGCGGGTCGATATCCACCACTTTCAACGATTCGCTGCGCTCGCTCGCGCTGGCGAGGATCTCTCCCTTCGGGTTCACGATCTGGCTCTTACCGGTGAACGTTATCGACGCGCTACCGCGCTTCTCAGTTCCGATGCGGTTGGCGGTGACGGTGAAAACGCGGTTTTCCAGCGATCGCGTGCGCATGGCGTCCTGGCACCACGGGAGCACAATGTTGGAGGGGTGACACACCACCTGAGCACCGCGAAGGGCAAGAACACGAGTGACTTCCGGGAATATCCAGTCGAAGCACACCATCAACCCGATCCGGGTGTTGTCGACCACGTACGTTCTCAAGGCGCTCGTGCCGGGCTGGAAGATGAGCTTCTCGCGGTCGAACAAATGGATCTTGCGGTAGACCTCGGTTTTTCCTTTGGGCGTGACCAGGACGGCCGCGTTGTAAAACTTTCGATCCAAAACCTCGGCCATACCGAAAACCAGGTGAAGGCTTTGTTTCTTGGCGGTCTTCTTCATTTCCGTGACGGTGAAGCCCGAGCGCGTGGACTCGGCCAGCTCCTTGAGCTCCTCCACGTTCCGGAAGAGGTATCCCGTGTTGAAAAGCTCGGGGAGCACAATCGTTGCGTCCGTGATCCCCTCAAGCAGAGATCTGGCGGCCTTCACGTTTTCCTTCACGCGCCCAAACTGCGGCTTGAGCTGCAGGAATCCGATTTTCACACCTTACCCCCTGTGGTCGCGAGCGACAGTAACCGCGCAGATTCGAGATGGGAGAAGTCGTCGGAATGGCGGCTCGAAGCAGGTCCGCGAAACAAACTGAAATATAATGCTTTATCGATCATTGCCGAAGGAATGCCAGTGCATTATATCGTATCCCCGCTCAATTTGAAACACCAAACCTGACAGTCTGCCACTGCCATCCTTTCCCACGGGAGTCGGTATTTAACTCATTTCAAACATTATAGTTATGCATCCAGCGACGCCGGCGCCCCCGGTGGGGCGGCCCATTGGGCGGGCCCCGCCTGTCGTCGAGAGGGGTCTCGCGAACGGGGAGCCGAAACCGGGTGCGAAGAGGCCTCGCGCGGCGGGGATTCTGTGGCATGAAGGTTGCTGCCCGCCAAGAAACGGCCCGGCTATGTGCAACTCTGTGGCTTGTTTCCGAGGAAAGGGATCATGGAATCGGATGTCCACACCAACGTCGGTCCCCTCAACAGGCGTGAGATAGAACCGGACTTTTTCTTCATGATGAACTGCCTGCTCTATAGCAGGTTGGAAACCGGCGCGCCCTCGAACCGCGACTTCTACGACGAGGACGTGAACATGTACCTCGCGAGCCTGCTGACCTCGTTCATGAACCCTGCGTACCACGAGCGGGCGAAAAAGTACCTCTCACGATACGACGCGGATTTGTTCAACAAGATCAAGGACTCCTCGGACGTCCGGCTGAAGTACACGATCTACAAGACCAACGCGGATTTTCTGCTCATTTCGATCGGGATCTTCAAGAACCCCGACGGCGCACGCCCCGACTCGAAGGACTCGATGTTCAAGGACAACGAGGAAGCATACATGGGCCGGGGTAAGGCTTATTACCAGTTCGCCTACTCGTACAGCCAGTCGATGTTTCGCAAGCCGACGGCGATCAGCGACGTGTTGGAGAAACTGTCGCGGGGATTCGAACAGTATGTGCAGATTTTGAGTCACATGCGGGGCGAATACTTCAATATCCTGGATCGCCTGGGGCAAGGCGACATCTTCCACCTGGAACGGTCCATTGACAAGTGCACGGCCACCGAGGACCTGAAACGATTGCAGGACGAGTTCCTCGACCTGTATTCCGCCTACCTGAAATCGAAGGATCCGCAGATGAAGAGCGAGCTGAAGACGCTCGCAAAAAGGATCCAGCAGGTGGACGAAACCTTCCGCTTCCACATCGACGAATAACCCCCGCCCGCGGGCGACATATGCTTTTTCGCCTCACGTTGTCGAGGCGCGAGTACGGCCTC
>JBGSIK010000409.1:0-7001 GCA_041742575.1 Candidatus Krumholzibacteriia bacterium | reverse complement strand
GCGCCTTGGCGGCCTCGAGTCCGCCGAATCCGCCGCCGACGATCACGACCGCTTCCCCCGCCGGATTCACTCGAACGACCTCCAGCCGTCCTTCACCGTGCGCTCCCAGACGTCGAGCACGGTCGCACCGATGAGGATGGTCAGCGCAAACAGGTACATCCAGGTGAGGAACACGGTTCCCCCGGCCAGGGCGCCGTAAATGGCGTGGCGACGCGAGATGTACACGGTGAGTACGGCGCCCGCCTTCTGCAGACCGGCCCATATCCCCGCCACTCCGAAGGAGACCAGCAACGCCCGGTGGAAGGCGGGGGTACGCACGGTAATGGTCATGTACAGGACAAACAGGAACAGCGCCATTGCCGCCATTGACCATGCTCTCCGCGGTATGTGCGCGTTGAGAGACGCCAATCCCGGCGAGGCCAGGGCAAGCTCGACCGCGTAGTTCGCCACCGCGGCGAGGGAGAAGTACATCACCGCGCCGGTCACGTAGGCGGCGAAGACCAGCCGGCCTTTCAGGAAACCCACCTTCTTGCGCTCGCCCATGGCGGTGTTGATGCCCCAGTCGATCGACTCGAACAGGCCCATTGCCACCAAGAACAGCGACAACAAGCCGATCACGCTGAGCGTTTGCCAGTTGGACGCGGCGGAGCCGATCTGGGCGAGGATCCGTTCCCCCAGGCCGGGTGGGAGAAGGGCCATGAGGTTCGTCGAGACGTGGGAGAAGAAACCGGGATTGTTCCGAAACAGATATCCGGTGATCGCCGTCGTGATGAACAGGAAGGGTATGAGGCCGAGCAGGAAATAAAAAGCCATCCCCGCCGCCATCATCGACACCGGCCGGCGGGTGAATGAGCGCCACATCTGCGCGACCAGCTTGGCTATGGCGACATGGAACCGCAGAGGAGCCTCCTCGTCGGGTGGTCGCCTCCAGAATACCGCCCTTGCAGACCGGCGGCAAGGCCGGTGTTCCCAGCCCGGGCCGGGAGCGGGCGTCGATTCGGCCGGGCGCGCCGTAGGCCCGCTCTCGCGACGGAGCGAGGTCACTCATCCCAGCGGAGCATCCCGCCCGACTGGTACTCGGTGACCCGCGTCTCGAAGAAGTTCTTCTCCTTGCGGAGGTCCATCACCTCGCTCATCCAGGGAAACGGGTTGCCGACGTGATACAACATGGGCAGGTTGATGCGCGACAACCGCCGGTCCGCGACGTAGCGGACGTACTGATGCACGGAATCGGCGTTGAGGCCGAGAATGCCTTTGGGGAGGCAGTCTTTCGTGTAGGCGTACTCGAGCTCCACCGCGCGCGCGATGTGACCGGTGATCGTCCGCTTGAATTCCTCGGTCCAGATCTCGGGGTTTTCGCGCACGATCGTGTTTATGAGGTCGGTCCCGAAGGCCAGGTGCACCGACTCGTCCCGCAGGATGAACTGGAACTGCTCGCCGACACCCACCATCTTGTTCTGGCGCAGGAACGACAGCATCATCACGAAACCGGCGTAGAAGAAGATGCCCTCCATGATGACGTAGTAACCCACGAGGTCATGCACGAAACGCCGGACGTTGACGGTGCCTTCCGTGGTGAACGCGGGATCCAGAATGGAGCGGGTGATCTCGAGGACGAAATCGTCCTTGTCCTTGATGCTGGGAATCTCCCGGTACATGCTGTAGACCTCGCCCGGATCGAGCCCGAGGGTGTCGCAGCAGTATATGAAGGTGTCGGTGTGCACGGCCTCTTCATACGCCTGCCTCAGCAGATATTGCCGGCATTCGGGATTGGTGATGTGCCGGTAAACGGTGAGCACGATGTTGTTCGCGGTGAGACTCTCGGCCGTGGAGAAAAACCCCATGTTGCGCAGCACGAGCCGGCGCTCCTCCGGAGTGAGCGCGTCGGGGCTCCGCCACATCTCCACGTCTTTCTGCATGTTCACCTCTTCCGGCGTCCAGCTGTTGGCGACGCCGTTCTTGTAGTGAACGCGGGCCCAGTGGTACTTCATGGGCAGGATCTGGTTGGGGTCCGTGGTAGGGCAGTTGAGCAGTTTCTTGTCCGCCATGTTCTCCACTCGATCTCCTACTGGCATGCCTCACAGGCCGGGTCGTCGAGGCGGCACGCTTCGATCTCCGGCGGGGCGGGGGACGGCGTCGCGCCGCTTCGGGCCGCCGCGAATTCCGCTTCATTGGTGTCGAGGGTCGACTTCTCGACCGAAGAGGCCCCCAAGGTGCGCAGGTAGTACGTGGTCTTGAGTCCCATCCGCCAGGCGGTCATGTAGATTTCAGAAATGGCCTTGCCCGAGCGGCTGGCGGTGAAAATGTTCACCGCCTGGCTCTGGTCGATCCACTTCCCGCGGCGCGCAGCGTGCATCACGATCCAGACCGGATCGATTTCGAACACCTCCTTGTACTTCGCCTTGAGTCTGGCCGGGATCTCCGCGATGTCGCGGAGGCTCCCGTCGTGAAGCTTGATCTTCTCCCTGATCGCCCGCGTCCACATCCCCATCGCTTTCAGGTCCTGCACCAGGTACCGGTTGACGATCGTGAACTCGCCGCTCACGTTCGACTTGACGTAGAGGTTCTTGTATATCGGTTCGATCGCGGGGAAGCAGCCGGCGATGTTGGCGATGGTGGCCGTGGGCGCTATCGCCATGCAATTGGAGTTGCGCATGCCGTGCCGGCGCACGTGATCGCGCACCGGCGACCAGTCCAACGCGGAGCGGCGGTCCACTCCGGTCTCGATTCCACGCTCGTTTTCGAGCAGATCGATGGTGTCGAACGGGAAGATGCCGCGATCCCACTTGGATCCGGCGTACGATGGGTATCTGCCCCTTTCTCCGGCGAGCTCCGATGAGGCCAGGATGGCGTGATAGGAGATGAACTCCAGCAGCCGATCGGAGAACGCCACCGCTTCCGTGCTGTCGAAGGGAAGGTCGAGCGAGTAAAGCGCGTCCTGGAAACCCATGATCCCCAGGCCGACCGGCCGGTGGCGTTGGTTCGCGGCGCGAGCCTCGGGGGTAGGGTAGAAGTTGAGGTCGATGACGTCGTCGAGCATGCGTATGGCTGTCCCGATCGTGCTCCGGAGCTCGTCCCAGTTCACGGCGCCGTTCTCGATGTGGCGCGCCAGGTTGATCGATCCCAGATTGCAGACTGCGGTCTCGTCGGCGGACGTGTTCAATGTGATTTCCGTGCACAGGTTGGAGCTGTGGACGACTCCCACGTGATCCTGCGGCGACCGGATGTTGCAGGGGTCCTTGAACGTGAGCCAGGGGTGTCCGGTCTCGAACAGCATCGTGATCATCTTCCGCCACAGATCGCGCGCCCGCAGGCGGCGGTAACCCTTGATCCCGCCGCTGGCGGCCAGCTGCTCGTAGGCCTGGTAGCGTTGCTCGAACTCCCTCCCGTAGGCCTCATGCAGGTCCGGCGTCTCATCGGGCGAGAAGAGCGTCCATTCACCGTCCTCCAGCACCCGCTTCATGAACAGGTCGGGGATCCAACTCGCGGTGTTGGTATCGTGCGTTCGACGTCGCTCGTCGCCGGTGTTCTTGCGCAGTTCCAGGAAATGCTCGTAATCGTAGTGCCACGACTCGAGGTAAACGCAGGTCGCACCCCTGCGTTTGCCGCTGCGGTTGATGGCCGCGGTGGTTGCGTCCACGATCTTGAGGAACGGGATCACTCCCTGACTGCCGACGTTCGTGCTCCGGATGAGAGCGCCGGTGCCGCGGACATTCGTCCAGTCGTTTCCGAGACCGCCGGACCACTTGGAAAGCTGGGCGTTGTCGCCGATGCATTTGAGGATGTGCGCAAGATCGTCTTTGACGGTCGTGAGGTAGCACGAGCTCATCTGAGGGTGCGCGGTGCCGGCGTGGAAGAGCGTGGGCGTCGAGGGCACGTAGTTCAGGGACGAGATCACCTCGTAGAAACGCTCGGCCCACCTCTCGCGGTCGCGCGCTTCTCCCGTCGCAAGTCCCATCGCCACCCGCATCCAGAAGTGCTGCGGCACTTCCAGGATCTCCTGGCGGCGGTTCCTGAGGAAGTACCGGTCGTAGAGGACCTGTATCCCGAGGTAAGTGAACCGTTGGTCCCTCTCGGGGTCGAGCATGGCCGCCAACCGTTCCAGGTCGAACTCGAGAAGGCGCGGGTCGACGGCCCCGGCGGCGACGCCCGCGCGGATGGTGCCGGCAAAACGTCCCCGGTACCTGGAGCTGAACTCCGGATCGGACCGGCCCACGCCGAGCACCTCTTTGTAGAGCTTGTTCGTGAGCAGGCGGGCCGCGAGCGTGGAGTAGACGGGATCGCGCTCGATGCGCGCGCGTACCGCCATGATCAGGGCCAGGTCGATTTCGGAGGTGGTGATGCCATCGTACAGGCTGCGCTCGGTGTCGTGAATGATCCCGTCGATGTCGACCCGTTCTTCCAATCCCCGGCAGCCATCGGTGACGGCTGCATTGATTTCAAGCGGATCGAACGCCGCCCGCTCACCGCTTCGCTTCCTCACGTGAATGTCGCGACGCTCGATCCGCTCCAGAATGTCTTCTTGCCGGTGCATGCGGGCGTCCGCGTGCTCGCGGCGGTAGAGAACGTAAGCCTTGGCGACCTCGAACAACCCTCGTTCGGCAAGCGTCATTTCGACGACGTCCTGTATCTCCTCCACTCCGGGGGTGTGCTCGCCGTGTTTCTGGTCCAGCACGCGGATGACGTCGTCGGCAACGGATGCGCAGAATCCGGAAGCCACCCCGGCGCCGGTCGCCCTGCGGGCTTTCTCGATCGCCCGTTCGATGCGGCCGCGGTCGAAGTCGACCACGCTGCCGTTTCGTTTTTTGACCTTCGCGATGCGCATCGTATTCCTTGCGTGCCCTGGTGCCGGCATTCGCCGCCGTGGCCCAAGATGTTGAGCTACTGCACCCTCAAAGCCCAACTCCTTGGGGCCGGTGCAAAATATGAAGGGGGCGGAATAGAGTCAAGGTTTTCCTCTATTGTGAAAGTTATAATTTGCTGAGCGCGTAATTCATTGATATAGAATCGACTAGTCGTAATCTCCGGAGAGCCGGGGGATAGGCGCACAGATACCCCGCGGGGAGGGCGTAAATTGGAGACGGGGCCGGTCGTTCCTGCTACATTGGATCCATGGTCGATGTCCGCGAAAACGTTGCCCGGGTACGCGAGAGGGTCGCGGTCGCGCTCGAACGATCGGGCCGATCCGGGCAGGAGGTCACGATAGTCGGAATCACCAAGACGTTCGGCCCGGAAGCGGTGAATGCCTTGATCGATGCGGGTGTGAAGGACGTGGGCGAGAACCGCGTTCAGGAGTTCCTCGCCAAACGGGATGCCGTGGGAAGATGGTGCCGCTGGCATCTCGTAGGCCATCTGCAGCGCAACAAGGCGCCGAAGGTCGTCGGCCGATTCCACGCCGTTCATTCTATCGACTCCCTGCGCATCGCGGAGGCGCTCGACCGCCTGGGGGCCGAATGTGGCGCGCGCACACGTGTTTTTCTGCAAGTTAACACCTCCGCCGAACAAACGAAGTACGGATTCCCGGTGGAAGAAGCGGTCGAGGGCGCGCTGCGCGCGGCGGAGCTGGCCAACCTGGAGCTCCTGGGCCTCATGACCATCGGGCCGGTCTCGGTCGACCCGGCCGCCACCCGGGCTTGCTTCCGGACGCTGCAGCGACTGCGCGAGGAGATCAATCGAAGCGTCAAAACACCGCTCGCAGATCTCAGCATGGGGATGAGCGAGGACTTCGAGATCGCGATCGAGGAAGGGGCGACCGTCATCCGCTTGGGCCGGGTGCTGCTGGGGGAGCGCCGCCCGTGACGGTGGGGGCCTTCGGGGCGGGGCCGGCAGGTGAAAAAAAATTTACCATTGGGGGGGAATCGTGTATCCTCAGTGCCGGAGCGCGGGGCCCCTCTGGTCGGCCGGCGCCGTAATGTCCGTTGTTTGAACCGGTTCCGGGGACGGCGACGTTCGCTGAGTTGGCTTGGATATTGCTCGTCCAGTGCCGATCGACATGTAAGCCGCGCGACCGCAACCCCTCGGGAGGAGAAGAAATGCGTATCACGCCGTTGGACATTCGGAAGCAGGAGTTTCGACGAGTCATGCGGGGATTGGACCCCGAGGAGGTTCACGCGTTCCTCTCCACCGTGGGAGACGAGTACGAGGCGGTTTTGAACGACAACAAGGCGCTGCGGGAGCGGCTGCTGGAGCTGGACGACAAGGTCCAGGAATACCGGACGTTGGAGAAGACCCTCCGTGACACGCTGCTTACTGCGGAGCGGGTGACGGTCGAGGCGAAGGACAACGCCCGCCGCGAGGCCAACCTGATCATCAAAGAGGCCCAGATCGAAGCCGAAAAGGCCCTGCGCGGCATCAAGTCGGAGGCCATGAGGCTTCGCCAGGACGTGCAGCAGTTGCGAGGCCAGCGCGAGAGCTATCTGGGGCGGATGAAGGTGATCGCCGAATCTCTGCTCAAGTTCATCGAGAGTGTGGACAAGGACTTCCACACTGAGGACGACGCTTACCGAGCGGCGCTGCCGGGCTCGGGGGAGAAGGCAGACGAAGCCACGCTCGCCGATCCGCCGGCCTCGAGCGGCGACCTCTTTACGCGACGGGAACGAGATGCGGGACGGTGGGAGGCTACGGCCAGGGACGCATCGCGTCCGCATGAACCCACGCGGGACTTTCCCGTTCCCGGTGTGCCGGGGGAGTCGCCGCGGTCGAACGATGACGCGCAGCCCAAGCAGCGGGCGGCGTCGCCGGGCGCGCATCAGGAGTTCCGTTATCAGTCGTCCCAGGCCGAACCGGTGGTGCCCGAGCGACCCGCTCCGCAGGCCTATGCCAGCCGGAGGGCGCATGAGCAGACGGCCCGGCCGGACGAAGCGGCTATCAAGAACATCGACGACATCGTCGAGCGCATGGCGAAAGGCCAGCGCGAAATCCTGGGTGGTGACGGGGTCGAGCAGCCCGGCGATCGATATCGGGCCGCTCGCGATGCGGAACGGTTCGAGGCGATGCTGCCG
>JBGSIK010000408.1:0-2777 GCA_041742575.1 Candidatus Krumholzibacteriia bacterium | reverse complement strand
CCCGTGGCAATCGGCGCCCCCCGGCGTCGCCATGGTGCCGCTCGACCACACGGCGGTCGGCGCCCCAGCGCGGGGGTCCGAAATGGTTGGTGCGAGCGGGCCGATCCTATTATGATCTACGAGGATACGCACGTACCCTGGTCGAAGCGGAGTCATGATGACGCAGGTTGCACGGAAGATACTCTGGGTGGACGACGAGATCGAACTCCTCAAGTCGCACGTGATATTCCTCCACGAAAAGGGGTACGCCGTCGATACCGCCGCCAACGGCGAGGATGCCCTGGCGCTCGTGGGCAAGACTCGTTTCGACATCCTGCTTCTCGACGAGTCCATGCCCGGTATGGGCGGGCTGGAGACGCTGAAGCGGATCAAAGAGATTGATCCGTCCCTACCCGTCGTGATGATCACCAAGAACGAGGAGGAGCGGCTGATGGATGACGCCATCGGCATGAAGATCGATGACTACCTCCTCAAGCCCGTGAACCCGCTCCAGCTCTACTCCGCGTGCAAGCGCATCCTCGACACACGCAGAATCCAGGAAGACCACCTCACTCCCGAGTACGTGCAGGAGTTTCATGATGTCGACCGACTCATTCAGGACGATTCGTGGGAAAGTTGGCTCAAGATCCATCGCCGGTTGTGCGCCTGGGACCACGAGTTCGATCGCTTCCGCAACATGGGACTCGAGAGCACGCACGAGGAGCAACGCCTCACCTGCAGCCAGCAATTCGGTCGCTTCATAGAGGCCCATTACCGCGATTGGGTACACTCCCCCAAAAGGCCTCCGATGAGCGTCGATGTATTTCCCTCGTTCGTGGCGCGCCACCTGCGCGGCGGCGAACGGGTGTTTTTCATCGTGATCGACTGCGTTCGCCTCGACCAGTGGATGACGATCGAGAGTTTCCTGTCCGATCACTTCGAAGTCCAATGGGATTACTATCTGTCGATCCTCCCGACGGCCACTCCGTACTCGCGGAACGCGATCTTCAGCGGGCTGTTCCCGGAGGACATCGCGCGGCTGCACCCCGACAAATGGCTCGAGCGCAGCGGCGACGAAATCAGCAGGAACAGGTACGAGAGCTTCCTGCTCGCCGAGCAGATGCGGCGGCTCCGGTTCGACCACAGCAAACTCAAGTACGTGAAGATCCACACCTCGGCGGAAGCGGCGGACCTGCAGAAACGGATAAGCAGTCTGGCCGGCCTGCCGTTCGTTTCTCTCGTATTCAACTTCGTCGACGTGCTCACGCACGGGCGAAACCAGTCCGAGATCCTCCAGCAGCTGCTGCCCAATGAGGCCGCGTTCCGCTCGCTGATGAGGTCATGGTTCTCGCATTCGGTGTTGCTCGAACTGCTGGTCGCGCTCGCCCGGAACAAGGTCAAAGTCGTCATGACCACGGATCACGGATCGATTCTGGGACGCAAAGCCAGCGTCGTGTACGGCCGGCGCGACACGTCGACGAACCTGAGGTACAAGTACGGGGAGAATCTCAAGTGCGACGAGAAGCAAGCGATCAAGCTCAATCGTCCGCGGGAATACAGGTTACCGGCGGAGTCGAACACCAAGACGTATGTGATCGCCAAGGAGTATTACTACTTCGTGTATCCCACCAACTTCAGGGAGTACGAAAAGCAATTCGAGGGGAGCTTCCAGCACGGCGGAGTCTCACTGGAGGAGATGGTCCTTCCCTGCCTGACGCTGACCCCGAAGTCCTGAACGCGCATCTCGACCCACCATGGAGCTGCCGTGGAGCGGAAAGTACAGATCACCCTGAACACGCATTCGACCGAAGAGACGACCCGCGTGGGCGAGGCCATCGGGCGCAGTCTCCGGCCGGGGATCACCATTTCACTCGTGGGCCCGCTGGGCGCCGGTAAGACCGTTCTGGCCGGCGGGATATTCCGGGGCCTGGGAGTCGAGGAACAGGTGTTGAGCCCGACCTTTGTTCTGTACGAGGAATTCCGGGGACGCATGCTCGCGATTCACGTCGACCTGTACCGGCTGGAGCACGAAGCGGAGATCGGGGAACTCGGGGTATACGAGCGCTTGGGCAGAGATGCGGTGGTGGTGGTGGAATGGGGTGATCGCTCGGATATGTTGCTGGCGGCTTCGGACATCGTCATCCGCCTGGGGTATCTTACCGAATCGACGCGCTCGATCGAAGTGGCGTGCTCGGACGGCGTGGCGGCGCTGTTGCGGAAGGGGGAGAGTTGGTCGTCCTAGCCGTGGACACGTCGCACCCGTTGGGAAGCGTTGCCTTGTCGCTCGACGGCGAGAAGGGCGGCGAAGTCCGGTTTGGTGAGGAGGGCTCTCACGTCGTCGAGCTCTCGCGCACCGTCGATCGGCTGTTGCGCGAGAACGGCATGGAAGCCTCGGGTATCGATCGCGTCGCGCTCGTGATCGGACCGGGGAGCTTCACCGGCCTGCGCGTGGGGATGTCGTACGTGAAGGGATTGTACGCCGGCCTGAAGACCGACGTGGTCACGATCGGAACGCTCGAGCTGCTCGCGCTGCCGTTGCTCGGCGAGAACGAAACCGTTTGCGCCATGGTGGACGCGAGCAAGGGTGAGGTGTACGGAGCGGTCTACGAGAGCGCATCCGGCAAAGAGAAACAGGGTGTCGCTCGCGCGCTCATCGCGCCCCAGGTGTTCAGCCCGGAAAAATTGCTGGAAGCGGCACGTCCATACTCGCCCCTGTACGTGGGGAACGGCGTTGCCCGGTACCGCGAGCTCGTGGTCGGTGCGGGCGGCTCGGTCGCGCGGCCGGAGGCGGCGCAGCC
>JBGSIK010000407.1:0-5783 GCA_041742575.1 Candidatus Krumholzibacteriia bacterium | reverse complement strand
CCCCGCTGAAGGCGTGGCCGGCGGCGACGGCCGCCGCCCGGAAACGGCCCAGGTGCTCGCGCTCGTGGAAGAGCGGGGCATCCGAGCCCGCACCCCAACCGCGAAAGGATATGTCGTCTCCGTGGTGTCCGATGATGCACGCGGCGGCACCGTCGGACATCGGCGCGCAGTGATGCCGCCGAAGGGGGTCCGCGACCAGGGGGCTCGAGGCAATCTCCTGCAGCGGGATTTCCCGTTGGAAATGCGCCTTGGGATTGCGGGCCGCATTCCGGTGATTCTTGGCGGCGACCAGATGGAGGGCGTGGTAGGGCACGTCGAACGATCGCAGGTATGCCTGCGTAACCAGGGCGCTCAACGCCGGCAGCGTGGCGCCGTATAGCTTCTCGGCCGGATTGACGCGCAGCGACAGCAAGCCGGCCGCGGTGGCGGCGTCCACGTGCGTCATCTTCTCACACGCCAACACCATGGTGTCACCGGCGATGTTCGCGCCCGACCGGTGTTCCAGGGCGTAGAAAAGCGCCTCGCCGCCGGTCCGATACGGCCCCAGAACGTGCGTGTCCAGCAACGGAAACGCCTCCGCCAGGGTGTCCATCACCGCACCGATGGGATCGGCGATGCCGCACAGCTCGTTGGGGGCGAAGGAAGAGAAATACGTCCGTGTGATCCGGGATGGGTCCACGCGATCGAAGGCCATGGAAACCGCTTCGCGGAGCAGGTCGTGGTAGCTCGAATCGTGCCGGCCGATTCGTGTCATAACCGCTGTTTTTAACTTGATCGTCCGCACGCAGTTATCATATAAGAAAGGAAGTTATGGTGTCAATCGACGGTCCCATCCAGGACGCCAACATCCCGACATGATCCACAAAATCGGTATCGCCGCCGTCACATCCGGTCTGGTTGCCCAGGGATTCAAAGTGTTGCTCGATCTCCTCCGTTCCCGCCGTATCCACTTGCTCCGGTTTTTCGACAACGGCGGAATGCCCAGCTCGCACACCGCCCTGGTGACTACACTGACCCTCGGGGTCTGGCACCTGTTCGGCGTCGATTCGTCGATCTTCAGCGTCACGCTCATTTTCAGTCTTTACTTCGTATTCGAAGCGGCCGGCCTGCGACAGGAAGTCGGAAACCAGGCCAAGGTGTTGAACGACCTCGTCGACGAGCTTCGCGCCACGCGCCATGTCGATCGGTCCCGTCTGAAGGAACTCGTGGGCCACACTTGGGGAGAGGTGCTGGCGGGCTTCGTGCTCGGCATTATGGTCGCATACCTGTTCTACCGCTAAAAATGGCTTGACAACAAACTTCGTTATTCCGTTCACTTGGCCCAGCACCGCCAAGATCATAACAACCTGACAAACAAGGAGATGAGGGGTGGTCATGGGGTCGACGGCGGAACAGCGCCACAAACGTTATCCGCGCGTAAACGACGGTAGAACGGCCAGACACCGATTCCGGTGCCTGGTCGTTTTTTTTCAGGTGACCCGTTGCGGGAGGTCCGCGATATGAGAACCATTGCCGTGATCAATCAGAAGGGTGGCTGCGGCAAGACCACGATCGCTACCAATCTGTCCGGGGCGTTGGCGGAGCTCGAGCGGCGCGTGTTGCTGATAGACATCGATCCGCAGTCGCATGCATCGATCGGGCTCGGGGTGAAAGACAACGAGCAACGTCAGAGCACCACCTACGAGCTGCTGCTCGACCAGAAGACCACGGCTTCCGACGCCGCGATCAGGCTCGACGACCGGCTTTGCGTGATCCCGGCCAGCACCGTTCTCAGCGGCGTCGAGCAGGAGCTGGTGGACAAGATGGGTCGCGAAGAGCGGCTTGCGCACAAGCTCTCTCGCCTCCCCGAAAACGCGTTCGACTTCGTGATCATCGACTGCCCGCCGAGCGTCGGGTTGCTCACGTTCAACGCGCTGATCGCGGCCCGCGAGCTGATCATACCTGTCGACGCGAGCTTTTTCTCCCTGCACGGTCTGGCGAAGCTGCGTGAAACGCTCGAGGTGATCGAGGACGAGCTCAACCACCGGCTGCGGGTGCATGTCGTGTGCAACAACCTCGACACTCGCACCCACTTCTCCAACGCTCTGCTCGAGGAAATCGAGCGCTTTCACGGGGCCATTCTGATGGACACGTTCATCAGCAGCTCCGTGCGACTCAAAGAGGCGGCCGCCAAGGGGGTGACCATTTTCGGACTGGAGAGATCGTCCAAACCCGCCGCGCAGTTTCTGTCCCTGGCCAGGGAGCTGGTGGAGAAGGAGGCGCGCATCGACACCAGCGACCTCGAAAGCTGGATGGAGAAGCTTCACGGTCCCAGGCTGGTGCCGGAAGGCGTGCAGTTCACGCTCGACGCGCCGGGGGCCAAGGATGTGCGCGTGACGGGCGAATTCACGAACTGGTCTCGGGAAGGCTTACCCATGAAAAGGGACCCGGCGGACGGATTGTGGAAAGCCGTGGCGGACGTCGCTCCGGGCGAGTACGAGTACCGTTTCGTGGTGGACGAGGTCTGGATCCGCGATCCCAACAACAAGGACTACATACGAAACGAATTCGGGCAGGAGAATTCCTTGCTCATCGTGTAGCGGCATCATGGAAGAGCTGCAGAAGCCCAGGCACATCAGGGATATCGCGCACCTTTACCTGTCGCGGACGAAAAGCCGGGAGTCCGCGGCCCGGAGGCTCGTTCTCGTTACGGCCGCCTCGCGGAACGATTTTCCGGGATACCACGTCGCCAACCTGGCGCTGGGCTTCGCGCAGCGCGGTTTCGCGGTGAAGCTCCTCGAATTGAGTGGCTTGCTCCCGTGCAGCGGTTATTTCCTGTGTCTCCCGCCGCGTGTGTATCTGAAACATAAGTTGCATTCGCCGCACGATCCGCTGTCCGCCGTGGGCGGCGTGACCATCTCGTTCGCAGCCGGTGCGAGCGCGGCCGGGCCCCGGGAAATCGGCGACGGTTCAGCGCGGAGACTGCAGACGGTCGAGTTGGCCCATCTGCCGCCGCTGGAATACCCGGAGCGGTTCGAGGCGGCAATGTCCGAGGTGCTCTGCGACTGTGATTCGGGTGCGCGCGCGGTGGTTTTCGGGGCCACTTCTGCGCAAGCGGCGGATGTGGGCAGGCAGGCGTTTCGCAACGGGCGGGCCGTGGACTGGTTCACGGTGTCCCTCGAAGCACGCGATCGATCGGCGGCACCTGAGAGGTCGGCCAGCCAGCCCGCGAACCTCGCGTATCTTCCTGGTTGGCGACGGCAGCTTTCCGATCGAATGCCGTGCGTCCTCAGGGACCCGGCGTCCCGGGTGTCCCGTTCGTATTTGTCGGTGTGCGATGCGCTGGCGTCGCGCTTTGGCCCCGGGCCCCGTGGCCCGGGTCGGGAATGGCTTCATGAATCTGGATCGTTCACAAGAACCACGGGGGCCCGACGGTCTTGGTGACGTTATCGCCAGTGCGAACGTCCGGCAACTGTACCACGCCCTGCTGGAGACCCTCATTTCCTTGCACGACGGGGTCACCCTCCGGCACAGCGCCGTCGATGTCCGGGCGGAGTTCCGCGGGCGCACGTTCTGCCGGATCGTTCCGTATCGGGAACTGGTTCATCTCCAAGTCGGCGAAGCGCCGGTCTGGGAGGTAAGGGTGCGTGATGATGTGGGGTACCTCGAAGCCGTAGACCGGATCCTCGGTGTCTTCACGCGTTCAGCTGCTTCGGCCGCGACCGACGCTGCGGCGGCGGGGCGACGATTTCCCCTGGCCGCCGAAAATCGGACGCGACGATCGTCCTTGTCCTAACCCCCTCCGGCTAATATATTTCGATCGGATGGCGCTGTCCGATATGGACCACCAAACATGAGTATGGGTCGCTTGGCATATCGTCTCCTGGCAGTGGTTCTGGTTGCCGCGATGCCGTCCTGCAGCAACGAGATCACCAACGTGGATCGCCCTCCGGTGGTTCGTTCTTTTTACCCTGAAGACCAGAAACTCAGCATTTTCGTCGGGGACACGCTCACTTTCCAGATCTCGGCGATGGATCCCGATCGGCAGTCGATAAAACAGCAATTCAGCCTGGATGATTCCGTCGTCTCCCGTCAGCCCTCGTGGCGCTATGTGGTCGCAGACACCGGTCGGGCGTGGGTCCGGTGTGTCGTATCCGACGGCGTGCATGACTCTCGAATCGAATGGGAGCTTGCTCGGCATCGGGCGATAGACTTGCCTCCTGTGCTCACGGCATTCTCGCCGGTGGAAGTCAACCCGACCGTGATCATCGGACAGACCATCGAATTCGCGGTGCAGGCGTACGACCCGGAGGGGGACACCCTGCGGTACAGTTACGACGTCGACGGCGTGACGGTGTCGAAGCAATCGCGATTTGTGTATTTCGCTGAAGAGATCGGCGGCAGGCAGGTGACGGCAGTCGTGAGCGATGGGGAGCACGGCGTTAACCGCGTCTGGAACCTGACGATCACCCCGGTGCCGGACACGATTCCGCCCGCGGAGGTCCAAATCGTATCCGTTGAAACGGGGGAACGGCCCGGCGAAATCAATATCGCGTGGATTGCGGTCGGCGCCGACGACATGGACGGAATCGCTTCCAATTATATGGTCCGCACGTCGCCGTGGCCGTTCGTGGACGAGATCGATTGGTCGAGGGGAAGCGAGCGACCCAACGTGCCGCAGCCGGCGCAACCCGGCGAGGTCATGAACATGGTGATCAGCGGGTTGATTCCCGCGCGCTTCACCTACCTCACGGTCCGGGCAGTCGATGACTTCGGGAACCTCTCGCCGCTGGGGGAATCGCCGGGCGGATACACGCGGGGAATGCGGATAACCGGGTCGGTGCTGGACGCGCTCACACAGGAGCCCTTGCCGAACGTGACGGTGGACGTCGGCCATTTCCATGGTACCACGGGTCTTGGAGGCGAATTCGAATTCGTGGAGATGCCTCCGATCAACGATTACGTCACCGTGTCCGACGACGGAATCGCAGGGACCATAGGCAATTACTTCGACTACCGAAGACCTTACACGGTCGTCCACAGCGATCACCTTCTGATCTACCTGATTCCGAACTATCAACTGCAGACGACGCGTTACACCGATTTCCTGCAGTTCTACATGGCGATGACGGAAATCGTCGGGCTTCCCTTCCCGAACCACCAGCGCCGGTGGAAGCCCCCCATCGACATCTACGCGCAGCCGTTCGTGAACGAGGGACTCGACTTCCAGCTCACGATCCACCAGGTGGCTGTTGCAGTGGGATCGGAAATCGGATTGGCCGATGTGTTCCATGTGACCGACCACACCCCGGAAGTCGGTGTGAATTGCATCTACCGTTCCGATATCGTCTACGACAATTTCGGAGTGGACGAGTGGTCGCAAGACTACTATCCGGTCAAAGGAACGATAGAATTCCGGACGCGCTACACCGTCCCCACCAAGCCGGCATTCGAACGCGTCATCCGGCACGAGCTTGGCCACGCGCTCGGCCTCAATCACAGTACGGATGACATGCATCTGATGATTGGGGGCGTATCGCCTCAGGTGGATACCTTTCACCCCGACGAGATCGCTGTGCTCCGTGTCCTTTACAACATCCCGCGCGGCGTGGCGATGAACTCATACTACCGGGAGTAACTCTCTCCCGGTCTCCCGACCAGCGGATGGGGATCGCCGTGATACTCACCGCGACGCCTTCAACGGTTATCGATTTCGCCAATGCGCTGGCAAAGCGCGAAGGCCGAGGCCGTCGTTTTCGGTGGCGGTCCCGCGCGCCGCACGGGCGTTGCGCGCTGGCGGCGCT
>JBGSIK010000406.1:0-3273 GCA_041742575.1 Candidatus Krumholzibacteriia bacterium | reverse complement strand
GTTTCTTCGGCCGCCTGTCCCCGCCGGTGCCCCGCCGCGCGTGGGAAAGCGCCCGGGCGGCGGCTCGGACGCCGGAGATTCCGGGCGTGTTCGTGCACTCGGGGTTCGTGAGTTCGGAATTCGCGATCGACGACCTGCAATCCGCTGGCGCGCCGGGGCCGGACTCCTTGCTGGCAGCCGGTATCGAAGGCCGCACTTCTTCCTACGTGTACACCGCTGCGCAGCTATCCGACGGCCCGATCGCAATCGAAAAGGCGGAGGACCCGGCGTACGCGGTCGGGTTGCGGCGAGGCGAGTCGGCCTCATTGAACTTCCCGGAGCTGGGCCTCCAAGTGGTCGCAGGCGCGGGATCTCTCTACGGCGATGCAGTGCTTTTCGCGGTGCGGTGGGGCGAGTCCTCGAAGAGGAGCGAACTCGTTCCGCGCGTGGACCCGGTGCGGATCGGGCCAAGTTCTCTGGTGCTTCAGGGGGATTTGGAGATCCGGTTCGCGTGCGACCGCGCGGACACCACGACGGCGGTTTACCGTTTGCGGGAGGCGATGAGGGATTGGGTGTTCTGTCCGTCGACCGTCTACGGGCGAACGGTGTCCGCCGTTGTCCGCCAGCCCGGTGTGTACGCGGTGTTCGCCGACCGTCACGGTCCGCGAATCCGACGGCCGTTCCTATCCACGTGGAAGAGCTACGCCACGGGGGAAAAGGAGCCGGAGATC
Source organism: Candidatus Krumholzibacteriia bacterium (assembly GCA_041742575.1). GTDB lineage: Bacteria > Krumholzibacteriota > Krumholzibacteriia > WVZY01 > JAKEHA01 > JBGSIK01. Next base: position 2,563 of record JBGSIK010000406.1, on the reverse strand, counting down.
GTTGTCCCGATCGAGGATACCGGCTCGGGTGTCGATCATTGGCGTACAGTCGTTACTCTTTCAGGAACAACGCAGATCGCGCGTTGGGACCCACAAGTCAAAAAACTGTTTGTCCGTGTTAGAGACCCCCATATAATGGGAACGCAATCCGTGTCGATCGAGTGTTACGACCGGGCTGGCAACCGGTCGCAGCGGGATGCGACCGTCGAGATCCATCGCAAACCACCGCCGGAGGGGAATGAGTAATCCATGTCGGGAAACTTCGTCCACCTGCACACGCACTCGGAGTACAGCCTTTTGGACGGAGCGATCAAGGTCGAACGGCTCGTCGACCGGGCGCGGGCGCTGGGTATGCCGGCGGTCGGCCTCACCGACCACGGCAACATGTTCGGAGCGATCCACTTCTACCGTGCGGCGCGGCAAGCGGGTATCAAACCCATCCTGGGAATGGAAACCTACATCACCCGCGGCAGCCGCCACGATCGCTCCCGGCGCAAAGGGGAGGGTTCCCAAACCGATCATTTGATCCTGTTCGCCCGGGACTTGGAAGGTTACCACAACCTCGTTCGCCTGGCCTCCATCGCTTACCTCGAGGGGTTCTACTACAAGCCGAGAATCGACTTCGACGTGCTCGCGACGCATTCCAAAGGGCTCATCGGCACTTCGGGGTGCTTGCGGGGGACGGTCGCGCAGGCGGCTCTTCAATCCGGTTACGAGGAGGCCGTGAAGGCGGCCGAACGCTACCAATCAATTTTCGGCCGTGGTCGCTTCTACCTGGAAATGCAGGACCACGGGCTCGAGCCCCAGAAACAGTTGATCGAGATCTACCGCCGCGTGAGCGCCGACACCGGCATCCCGCTGCTGGCGTCGAACGATGTCCACTACCTGAATCGCGAGGATGCGGAAGCGCATGAAGTGGTGCTCTGCCTTCAGACGGGGAGCAATCTCGAGGACCCCAAACGGTTCCGCTTCACGAGCCAGGAACTGTATTTCAAGACGGACGCGGAGATGCGGGAGCTCTTCGGCAACCTTCCCGAGGCCCTGGACAACACCGCTGCCGTGGCGGAACAGTGCGACGTGTCCCTCGAGGAAGGCGTGTTCCAACTCCCGACATATCCCCTGCCGGAGGGATTCGCGACCGCGGCGGCCTACCTCCGGCATCTGGCCGAAGAGGGCGTTCGCCGCCGCTACGGCGGGTTGAGCGAAGAGACGAAAGCCCGCATGGACTACGAACTCGGGATCATCGAACGCATGGGCTTCCCGGGGTACTTCCTGATCGTGCGCGATATCGTGAACTTCGCCAAGAACCGGGGGATTCCGGTGGGGCCGGGAAGGGGAAGCGCCGCCGGGAGCATCGTTACCTACGCGCTCGGGATCACCGACATCGACCCGCTGGCCCACGGGCTCCTCTTTGAGCGCATGCTGAACCCCGAGCGCGTGAGCATGCCCGACATCGACATCGACTTCTGTTTCGAGCGCCGGGACGAGGTGATCGACTACGTCATCGAACGCTACGGCAAGGACAACGTCTGCCAGATCATCACCTTCGGAACCATGGCCGCCAGGGCCGTGGTACGCGACGTGGGGCGCGTACTCAAGATCCCGCTCGCGGACACCGACCGCATCGCGAAGACCATCCCCGGCGGGCCCGGCGTTTCGCTGGAAGAATCCCTGGAAAAGGTGCCCGAGCTCAAGTCTCTGATCAACGGCAATCCCGATTACCAACGGCTGATGAAATTGTGCCTCACGCTGGAGGGGCTCGTGCGCCACGCCTCCACGCACGCGGCCGGTATGGTCATCGCCCCTACGCCGCTCGTCAATCACGTTCCGCTCTATCGGTCGGGCAAGGGAGAGATCACCACGCAATACGATATGACGAGTGTGGACGCGATCGGTCTCCTCAAGATCGATCTGCTCGGGCTGCGTACGCTCACGGTGATCGAGATGGCGTTGCGTATGATCGAGGAGAACTGCGGCGTGGCGATGCGTCCGGAGGACATCCCCATGGACGACGAGCGGACGTTCGCACTGCTGCGCTCGGGGGCCACGACGGGGGTGTTCCAGCTCGAAAGTCCCGGCATGCGCGAGCTGCTGCGGAGCTTGAAGCCGTCCTCGTTCTCCGACGTGGTGGCGGTCAACGCCCTCTACCGCCCCGGCCCGCTTCAGAGCGGCATGGTGAGCCACTTCGTCGACTGCAAGCACGGGCGCACGAAAATCGATTACGCCCACCCCCAGCTGGAGCCGATCCTGCGCGACACCTACGGCGTCATCCTGTATCAGGAGCAGGTGATGCAGATCGCCAGCCGCCTGGGTGGCTTCACCATGGGGGAGGCCGATCTGCTGAGGAAGGCGATGGGCAAGAAAAAGGTCGCCGTGATGGCCGAACAGCGCAAGAAGTTCGTCGAGGGCACGTTGCGGCACGGTGTTCCCAAGACGACGGCTCAGTCGGTCTTCGACCAGATGGAGAAGTTCGCCCAGTACGGTTTCAACAAATCGCACAGCACCGCCTACGCCGTGGTTTCGGTGCGGACGGCCTACCTGAAGGCGAATTACCCCACCGAGT
>JBGSIK010000405.1:0-3511 GCA_041742575.1 Candidatus Krumholzibacteriia bacterium | reverse complement strand
GTGCGGTCCGGATAGGGCGGCCGCTTCGGTTTTACCACCGGATGCTTTTTCAATTCCTCGAGCATGTGCGTGATGGCGGCGTCGAGCTGCGGGTCCTTGCCGCCCACCATGAGAGCGGGGTCATCGACGACCTCGATGTCCGGATCGACACCGTGTCCCTCGATCCCCCACGTGCCGTTGGTCTCGAAAAACGCGAATGTCGGCGCGCTGGTGTATCCCCCGTCGATGAGCCCCGGGTTTCCGCTGATCCCGACGAGCCCTCCCCATGTCCGCATACCGATCAGCTTGCCGACCCCGGCGGCGCGGAACCAGTAGGGGAAGTAGTCGCCGCCCGAGCCCGCCAGGCCGTTGATGAGCATGCATTTCGGTCCGTGATGTCCGTCCGGCGGCCACGGGAAGTTGTCTTCGCGATCACGAAGCGCCCAGTAATTCGCGATCGGGCGATTGAGGAGCTCGACGAATCGAGTCGGCACCTGCCCGCCGCCGTTCCACCTTTCGTCGATGATCAGGGCCTCGCGATCGAGCTGCTGATAGAACTGGCGCACGAGTTCGTCCTGGCCGAAGATGCTCGTGTTCGGCACGTATATGTAGCCCACACGACCATTGCTCGCCTCCGCCACGTACGCCCGGTTTTTTTCCACCCAGGCGCGGTAGCGCAGCATGTACTCGTCCTGGCCGAGTTCCACTACCACGTGACGGGCTTTATCCGTGATCTTCGGCTCCTCGCTCACGGTGAGAGTGATCGTCTTTCCCGCGAGCCCCTGCAGCGCCGCCCAGGGGTCTTTCTTCGGATCCACCGGAAGGCCGTTGACGGCGAGAAGGAAGTCTCCCTGCTTGACGTCCACACCGGGCTGGCTCAGCGGCCCGCGACCGTCGACGTCCCAAGGTCCGCCTTCGATGATGCGCGAGATCTTGTAGGCCCCGTCCGCGAGTTCGAAATCACAGCCCAGCATGCCCACGTTCATCTGCGGTGCATCTTCCACGTCGCCGCCCCAGTAGTAAGCGTGACCGACGTTGAGTTCCGCTATCATCTCGCGGATCACGTAGCTCAGGTCTTCGCGGGAAGCACAATCCTCCAGCATGGATTCGTACTGCTTGCGGACCGCTTTCCAATCGACGCCGTGCATGTTCGGATCGTAGAAGAAGTCCCTCTGTATCCGCCACGCTTCCGTGAATATCTGCCGCCATTCCTCGCGGGGATCGATCTCGCTCATCATGCCGGCGGTCGACACCATGTTCTCGAGCTTCTGATCGGCCTTGGCGTCCACGATCGCCATCCCGCCGGTGCCCGTCACGACGAGCAATTTCTTGCCGTCGGCGGACATGTCATAGCCGCGTACGCCGCTGACGACTGTTTTTTCGCGGTCCTCTTTCTTGTCCGCCTTGACGTCGAGAATGTGGATCGAGGAAGTTGGGCCATCGTCCGCGCCCGCTCCGCGCATCGGGATTCGCGCGTAGAGGAGCTTGCCCTCGTCATTGACGGTGAGCTGCCAGAAGTTGCCCTTCTCGACCGGCAGCATCACCGCACGGTGCTCGAACCCCTCGAGATCGATCTCGACCGGCTCGGGCTTCTTCTCTTCGTCCCCCTTCTTTTCCTTGTCGCCCTCGGCCTCTCCTTTCTTGTCCTCGTCCTTCTTTTCTTTGTCGGCCTTGTCCTCCGAGCCCGCGTCCTTCTTGTCCCACTTCTCCTCATCGCTTTCCGGCGGCATCGGGGACGGGATGTCCTTTTTCAGTGGAACAGCGTAGAGCCGGTCGGTCTGCGTATAAATCCACGTAGTGCCCGCGTCCTCGTAGAGCGGATTCGAGAAGTCCCGTCCGCTCGCGAAATACAAGTACTTCCCTTCGCGATCAAAGGTGGGCCAGGAATCACCGAAGACCCCGGCTGTCACCTTGTGTTTTTCCTGCTTGGACACGTTGTAGAGCCAGATCGCGGCCGGTTCGACCATGCCGCCCTGCAGGCTGTACGCGAGCCAGCCGGAATCGCTCGACCAGCTCAGCGGCGATGTCCGGCCCCATGCCTTGAAGCGATCGACCTCGCGGCTCTTCCCGCTCTCGACCGTGCACAGGCGCAACACGCCCGCCTTGTCCCAGTACGCGATGTGCTTCGAATCCGGTGACCATATGGGATGATACAGGTACCCCGCTTCGAGATCGGTGAGCCGGCGCGTTTCGCCGCGACCATCGGACTGGGCGACGTAGAGCTGATACTCACCGGTCTTGTCCGAGAAGTAGGCGATCCAGCGGCCGTCGGGGCTCCACGAGGGATCGCGTTCCGCCGTTCCGCTCGTACGCGTGAGATTGACCGCGGATCCTTTCTTCGCGGGGAGCGTCCAGAGGTCGCCCCGGGCCTCGACGACGGCGCGCTTGCCCGTCGAAGAGATCCCGCGTGCGGTCAAGAGGTCGCTCACATCTGTCGCCTGAGGCCGCATCCGCGGCCTGTCGCCGGGAATCGTGATCGGCACGGCTCTGTCTTTGCCGGTGGCCAGATCCAGCAGGCGAATCTCGGAAGCGCACTGGAATACGATCTCGCCCTGGCCGTTCGACCCCGGGCCGATCGACGGCCACTTGACGTCGTATTCGGCGAACTGCGTCACCTGGCGCCGTTCGCCGGTCGGCACTTCGTACACCCAGATGTTGAGCCGATGACTCCGGCCCTGGTCCGAAAGGTAGTACAGGCGGTCGCCGGCCCACATGGGCTGCGAGTCGGTTCCCTCCCAATCGGTGATCTTTTTCGAGGTGTGGTTTTTCAGATTGAAGAGCCAGATGTCGGTGGCCATACCGCCACGGTACCGCTTCCATGTGCGCCCGTCGTGGGTCTGGGGCGTGTACGCCAACCACTCGCCATCCGCGCTGATGCGGCCGTTGGCCCCGTAGGGTACGGGCAGCTTCTGCGGGAGACCGCCCTGCGCGGAGACCACGAACAACTCCACCGCCCGCGGGTAGTCTTGAGCGCCCCACGCGTGGTACACCAGCCGACCGTCGGGCGTCCAGTCGACCAGGATCTCACTGGTCGGGTGATGCGTCACGCGGAAGGGCACCCCGCCGTCCGCGGGCACGGTGTAGATGTCGGTGTTTCCGTCGTAGTTCCCCATGAACGCGATCGTGCTCCCGTCCGGGCTGAACCGCGGAAAGCTCTCCTCCCCCGGCGGCCCCGCCACCGGCGTGGCCACTCCGCCTTCCTTGGGGACGAGCCACAGGTCGTTCGCGTACAGGAAGGCGATGTGCGTCTTGTTCACGTCGGGAAAACGCACCATGCCTCCGTGCGGTTCCGCAGCGAAGGCGGTCACGACCGACGCCAGCAAGACCGCCGTGGTCAGCACCAGAATACCCATACGTTTGTTTGGCATCTCTTTCCTCCTCAGTAGATGTTTCTTACGCGTTTTCAGCGCATCGTAGCACTACCCGATCTCCCATTCCATCGATTCGCCGGCTGAGATTCGCTCGCCACGCCGGCGACCATGAGCAAGCCGACCAGAATCAACGCTGCTCCCGCGAGGCTCAACCCGGTCGG
>JBGSIK010000404.1:0-4342 GCA_041742575.1 Candidatus Krumholzibacteriia bacterium | reverse complement strand
GACCGACCTCGGCATGCCCAGCAGGCGCGCGTCGGGACTGCCTGCGCATCGGAGCCGCACGCGCTCGTTCTAAAGGAACCGGTACACGACGCCGATCGCCAGCGTCTGCTTGAACTGCGCCGATTTGCGCACCGCCGCGTCCACCGCGGCCGGGTTCGTGACGTCACCGGCCTCGTCAAGCTTGGGGGTGACGCTGTTGTCGTACTGGTCGTAAATCAACTGAACGTAGAGGTTGACCGAGAGGATGCTGGTGATCTGCGTCGTGAAGATGTTCTCCCAGTCGACATCCACGAGGAGCGGATAGTCCGCGATGTTTTCATCGAACCCCGCCGCCGTGCGCTGCTCCGGTGTGAGATCCTCGAGCTCGGACTTGAACGAATAGACGACCGGCTGATAGACCGTGAGCTTCGACGTCCAGGTGACTTTGTCTTCCCAGAAGTTGGTCTTCGCGTCCGTGATCCACTGAATTCCGGCGTCGTTGTTGACGTCGGTCTCGGTGTCGTCGACCGGCGGCGCCTCCGTGTACATCGTTCGGATATTTTGCCGTGCGGCCAGTCCGAGGCGGCTCAGCAACATGGCGTCCTCCGTGCGGTAGAATTCCCGCGCGATGCCGGCCGATTCCGTGATGGTCATGGGATTCACGAAGAGGTCGCGCCCGAACGGATCCGACTGGTCCTGGAACTGGCTCACGAACCGCCCCGAGACGTAGGGATCGACCCATCTGCCGAGCGTGAAACGGAAGGTGGTTTCGAGATCGATGAGGTCGGTCGATTTGTTGGGCTGATCCCACTCCAGATCACCGCTGGAGTTCCTACTCTGCTGGTGCGTTTGGCCGTACGCGAGCTTGAGGGCGCTGAGCCAGTTCACATGCTTGCGGAGCTGGTTCTCGAGCGTCGAATTCAGGATGGATGCCCACACCACCTGGCCGAGATCGCCGCCCTTCCAGTTGTCGCTGTAGGCGCTCTGCGAGAACGTGAATCCCGCCTCCAGGCCCGGATACCAGCGGCCGATCTCGAGCACCTTTTTCTCCTCCTTGGTTTCCTCGGCCGCCGCCACGGGGCCTGCCAGAGGACCCATCACGAGCACGGCCGCGATCGCGGCCAGCGAGCTTCTCAAGAATGCGGACATCTCTTCTCCTCTCGTTAGGCGCCGGCGGGGTCACTTCTCAGTGCCCTGAACCACCCGGACGACGCTATGTGGGTACGGGATCTCGATCCCCTGAATGTCGAAGTTCTCCTTGATTTTCTTGGCCAGGTCGCACTTTGCCGCCCAATAGTCGGCCCGCCGCGTCCAACACTGGACGAGCAGGTTCACGCTGGACTCGCCAAAATCCGACACGACGACCTGCGGCTCCGGTTCTCGTATGATGCGGCTATCGGCCTTCATCACTTCCCGCAGCACCTCCATCGCGCGATCTATGGAAGCACCGTATGCGATACCAAGGGGAAGATCGATACGGCGCGTGTCGTTCACGGAGTAGTTGCGGATCGTGTCATTGAATACTTTGCTGTTGGGCACGATGACGCGGATGTTGTCGGGCGACGCCAGCACGGTGGTGAATAGGCGGATTTCCTCCACCGTGCCCAAGACGCCGCCGGCGTCGATCAGGTCGCCCACCTTGAAGGGCCGGAAGATGAGAATGAGCAAGCCGGCCGCGAAGTGTGACAACGACCCTTGCAGCGCGAGCCCCACGGCGAAGCCGGCGGCGCCGAGGACGGCCACGAACGAAGTGGTCTGCACGCCGAACTTCGCCAGCATGGCGAGCACGGCGAGCAAGAGCACGATGAAATAGACTACCTGGCTGAGGAAACCGGCGACGGCGGCGTCGAGCTTCGCCCGCAGCAACGACCGGCGTACGAGCTTGCGGAAGATCCCGGCGCCGATCCATCCGGCGATGAGGATCAAGATCGCGCCGACGATCTGGATTCCGTACCCCACGCCGAAGTCCGTCAGCTGCTGGATGGTCTGATCCATGTCATTCCTTTCTGTTGGCGCCAGTCAGTCCGTTCGTTCTGGAGCGCCCCGGGTTTGCGCCGATTCAACCGAAGCGGTTCGGCCGCCCACATCGGGTCGTTCGGGCGCGGCTCCCTACGACCGATCGTGAACGTAGCAACTCCGAGCACCTCGGTCGCCTCCGTTTCCGGCTCGCGGATGGACTGAACTACTATTGCTCGCCGGAAAAGGGCCCGCTCGACCCGATGTGGGCGGCCGAGCCGGTCGAGCTTCAACGGCGCGACCCGCCGGATGTTGTCTTCTCCTTGGCGAACTTGGTCGCATGCGCTTCGAGCTCATTGCGTCAGCGCGGGAAGCCGCGGGGGCGCTTGAGATTGCCCACCCGTTCGCGGAGCTTCTTCTCCAGCGTGGCGGGAAGGCGTGTCGCATCGAGGAGGCTGCGCAATTCGGCCTCCTGGCGCGCCAGATCCGCGGCCGCCACACCCGTCTCCTCCTGTTGCCGCTGCGGCGGCGCGTACGGGTCGAGTCCCAAAAGGTGGTGCAATATCGACCGCGCCGATTCCTTGTCGGGAATGAGGCCGCGCGCGTCCACGTCGGGATCGAGGTGCGAGTAGGGCGGCAGCGGCGAGCCCACACACGACGGGCAGCCGTGCGCGCACGGGCACTTGTCGATGAGCTTGAGGCACGCGTGCAGGATCTCATCGAGAAGCTCGTAGGCCTTGTGCGCGAACCCCATCCCGCCGGGAAAACGGTCGTGTACGAATATCCCGGGCGCATGCGCGGCGCTGGAATCGACGGAGGCGCCCACGTCCAGGGGGTCGCACATGGCGAAGATGGGGATCACTTCCCGGATCACATTCGATATCCCCAGCAGCCCCTCGCGCGGGACGCGGCCCGCCGCTCTCACCAGCGCGTACGCTTCCGCGTTGGGCAGGATCCACATCCCGGTGGTGAGCAGCGTTTGCGGCGGGAGGTCGAGCGCGCCGAACCCGAGGGAATCGCGGCTCCCGAACTTGATCTTCTTGAACATGTAGGTGACCGAAGTCACCGAAAGGTCGCCCCAGTAGACCTCGCTTCCGCTCTCTTCCTTCTTAAGTTCCTCTTTCTCGATCTTGATCTTCGTCTCGGTGATCGACTGCGTGTAGTAGTCGGTGTCCTCTTTCTCCACGAACGCGATCTTCTTGGTGAGATCGAGCTTGTTGACGAAGTAGGTCTCGCCGTGGTGCATGTACACGGCGCCGGGATGGAGCTGCATGAAAGCGCCCGGCTCGTCGATGGTGCCGATCACGCGGTTGGGAGACCCGGCGGCGTCGGGGTTGCCCGTGTCGATTATGGTGTAAACGTCCTCGCCGATGTTGCGCAGGGGCACGTCCGCGGATGGATAGCTCGGCCCGGTCCAGAAGATGCGGTCGCCTTGCTGGCGCACCTGTCTGTCTTCGTCGAGGATCTTCAGTATCGGCCCGCAGTATTCTCCGAACCGTTCCCAGTCCGCGCGCGTGATGGGGAGCTCGAATGCGGCCGCGCGCACGTGCGAAAGCACGATGTGCGGGTTGTGGGGATCGATCACCGCGCTCTCCGGCGACCGTCCGAAAAAATAGTCGGGGTTACGCGCCATGTACTGGTCGATGGGCGCGTCGTAGGGAACGAGCACCACCAGCGACGGCTCGCTTCCGCGGCCGGCGCGGCCCGCCTGCTGCCACGTGGAAGCCATCGAACCCGGGTAACCGACGAGGATCGCGCTCTCCATGCTTCCGATGTCGATCCCGAGCTCGAGGGCGTTCGTGCTCACCACTCCCTTCAAATCGCCTTCGAAGAGGGCGCGCTCGATCTCGCGCCGTTCCTCGGGGAGATACCCGCCGCGGTAGGCTTTGACCGATTGCGCGCGTGACGGCGACAGGTGGGAGAGATGTTCCTGCGCGTAGCGGGCGATGATCTCGCTCACCACACGCGCGCGCACGAAGGTGATGGTCTGGTGGTCCCGCGCCACCAGCTCGGCGAGAAGCCTCGCCGCTTCTCCGTTGGCGCTCCTGCGCTCCACTCCGCTCTCGCCGAAGAACGGCGGGTTCCATATGACGAAAGTTTTGGGGCCACGTGGCGAACCGTCGTCGTCGATGGTGACCATGGGCTTCCCCGTGAGTCTCTCGGCGAGTTCGCCCGGATTCCGTATCGTGGCGGAACAGCAGACGTACACCGGCGAGGCGCCGTAATGCGCGCAGATGCGGTTCAGGCGCCCCAGCACGTGGCTCACGTTCGAACCGAACACGCCGCGGTATGCGTGCACCTCGTCCACGACCACGAATTTGAGATTGGAGAAGAAGCGCGACCACGTCCCGTGGTTGGGTAGAATCCCGGAGTGAAGCATATCGGGATTGGTGAGGATGACGTTGGC
>JBGSIK010000403.1:0-30837 GCA_041742575.1 Candidatus Krumholzibacteriia bacterium | reverse complement strand
TCGTAAGATCCGGCGGCCGGGCTTCGTCAACACAGAGAGACAGGGCCTACTTCAGGAGAATCATCTTCCTGGTCTGCGAGAACGTACCCGCCGTCAGCCGGTAGAAATAGATACCGCTGCCGACGCTCGCCCCCGCCGTATCCGTCCCGTCCCACGTGAGCGCGTGTCTCCCCTCGGCCATCTCGCCGCTGGCAAGCTCCCGGACGAGCCGCCCCGTCACGTCGAAGATCTTCAGCGAAACCTCCGAGGGCCTATCCAATCCAAACCCAATCGTGGTGTTGGGATTGAATGGATTCGGCTGGTTCTGCGCCAGATACGTCCCGCCCGGAACTGCCGCTGCCTCGTCGACCGCCGACTCTTCCCCAATCTCTCCCGAAACCGTGAACAAACCCCCCAGTGGTGGTGACGTCAGCCACGGACTGTAAATGACACTTCCCGCCCCCTGCGGCGGCGCATCGATCACCACAATCCTCGCCGCGATTTGGGAAGATTTGGTCGTCCCCCACCAGTTCTTCTGAGCATAGATGTCATTCGCAGGGTCGAACGGCGTGATGTGGTAGTCGTTCGCCAGCCCAGGGTACTTCGGGTTCGGACCGTGGAAGTTATTGTTGCCGGGGTCAGCCACGGTCCCCAGGTTCGGTATCGAATTGGAATCGTGGGTCACAATGCCGATGTGGTTCGCGTAAATCATACTGCCGCGCACGACGGGATCACTTGCCGTGCAGTCGATGCCCACGTTGTTGTCGTGGATCGACGCCGCGTCGATGTCCACGTTCGCGTACGACAAGACGACGCCGTCCGTGCAACCCGAGATCTCGCCGCCATTGAGATCGACGTCACTGCGGTTGCTGATCTTCACGCCCGTGCCACAGTCCGCGACGACAATGCCGTTGACCACTATCGCCGAGCTCCCTCCGACAGCCAACCCAACCACCGCATCGGATATGTGCACGCAATCAAGATTGCAGGTAATGCCGGGAACCGTCGGACTCAACGCGATGCCCGCCCACTGCCCCGCTCCTGCACTCGCACACTTGAACGTCGGTGGCGACACCGGCCAGCCGAAGAGGTCCATCTCGCCTTCGCACCTTATCTCCACCCGAGCCGGGTCGTCTCCCGTCCCCATCGCGTCGGTGGCCGCCACCGTCGTGACGTTACTGCTACCCAGGAAGAACGCCCCCGCTGCAATGTGGACGTCGGCACCAAGGTATGCCGCCGATGTCGGCGTGAAAAACGTCTGGCTGCCAGAATTTAGAATCAGCGTGCCGTAGTGATTGAACTCGCCGCTGATACACAAAACCCCTCCGTTGTTTATCTCGATGGTGCCGCCGCTCGCCAGATTGAGCTCGCCACCGTCCTTCACGTACAAGACCTGACCGGCGTCGATCGTAATCGTCCCTTCATCCGCAACCGTGCATGACCCCCCATCACCCACGACCACCGTCGCCGTCACGCCCCGCTTGTCCGGAGTGAACGGAACCTCGAGAGAGCTTTCCACGACCATGTCCCCGGCAACGTAGATCTCCTGGAGGGTCGGATACTCCCCAAGGTTCGGCCCTTCGGGACTCGAGCCCTTCACCGAAATCGTCGCCAGCGGGCTGATACGAAATGACTGACTCCCCGGAACCAGAAGATCCCCCCGCAGCTCGAAATGGTCCGAAAAGTCGGTTGTGGGATTCACAACGTCCGGATCGAGCTCGTGGTCGGTGGCCTCCAGTCTCCCGTAACCATAGGCGTAGATCAGGGCTTTCCATGCGCTGAAGACCCCATAACCGCGCGTTTGAGACCACGGGCCAAAGGACGTCCCAATACCCTCGGTGTGCTGGTAGCTCGACTCGTCAATCACGCGATCGCACCCAGATATCGCATAATCCAGAACCGTCTCGACGAAATCTCCCGCCGGCACGCCTCGCGACGCCACAACATCCGCAATGTGTTGTATCGCGCCTGCCAGCAGCGGCGTTGAAAAAGATCCGCTTTCGACGTACGCCGATCCCCAGCCATAGCCCGGAGGTTTCCTGATGACGTGTTTCAGGATCAGCGGGTCATCGTTGTACCAGTTCGAAGGAACCGCGACGCCGGCCACGTTGTTCACGTCCGAGGGCGGCTGGGCAGCAACGAACTCCCCTTCGGCGTCTATCCACCAACACCTGAGAACCTTGTCCGCGATCCCGCCCACGCAGTTGTCGTCGAACATGAACACGGGAGCCGCGCCAACCAGAACCACGCCTGCAGCGTAGGCCGCTTCGACAGCCTCACAACAATCGATGTCGTTCTTGCCGCAGTCCCCGTACCCGGGTCCCGTGGAGAGATTGACCACCGTTCCTGGTCCGTAGTTGGCCGCTATGTACTGTATCTTCTCGGCCCAAGTGCCGGTAGCCATTTCAACATGTTCGGCCGGCCAACGGCTGTAAACGTGATCGAAATACGTCTCCACCATCACCCCGTGCGGCACATGGTCTGGCTCGCAGTAGATGTTGAAGATGTCCGCGATCACAGGCACACCCGGAGTTGGCGCTCCGAACTCCGCGAGGAAATCCGCCAACTCCGGCAAATCCATGTCCACGTCCTGAATGCATCGCGGCCACACACCGGTGTTGTAATCGTAGATGTTGTATCCGTGTCTCCACGGATGCTCGTCAACGCACTGCGCCGAAACGGGCGCAGCCGCGAAGGCAACGGCCGCCGCACACACAAGGCATACAAGAATGCTCATTACTCGTCGTCGTAGTCTTTTCATGACTCGTCCCTTCCTTCTTAAGTGAAGAACCAGGCAAGGTAGTTACCAACACTTAGCTGTGAGCCCCGCGGAAATGCGATAATCATCCCGCGAGTCGGCAAGATCCGGATCAGCCGCTCCCAACGCTAGATAAGACACGGAATCCAACATGAAATTCCCAGGAGGAATCGATTTTCAAGGCGGGAAAAGAATGACTTGACGGCTTTGCTGGACCAGCAACCGGGAGTGCCCGTGATCCCCATGGACGAACGATCGAGGGATACCGCAACCCGCAGGAACATTCACGATGGACCGCGACCTCAGTAGCTTCCCGCGTTCCCAATCGCACGCCGCGTACTGGGCCCCAAAATCAGTCCAGGACCGGCGCTGCGAGTTCTTCGAGATCCGCTGGAGAGCGAGATAGAAGATTTTGCGCACGCTCTCTGCGTTCGGGAAAACCCCCGTTGACGCATCATCTTCCGCGGGTTCAACGGCATCGACTCAATGGCGGTTGCCGTGTAGATCACTTTCCGGCGCATGCGGCGGGTAGCCGAGGTGAGGAGCCGTCTCGCCCCCTATGGCGCGTTCGACGAGCCGCCTCGTGAGCTCCTTCGAAATGCCTTCCTCCCCGAGGATCTCCTCGGGCTTCTTGGCGGCGACCAGATCATCGATTGACTTGTCGGTGGGAGGGGTGGGGCCATGGTCCTCCTCCTCTGATGGAGTCCGCACCAGGGCCAGTTACACAGATAAGATTACAGTCTCGCGATTTCCGCTGCCCTTTTCGCGATCGGTTCTCCTTCGTGGCGTTGAGCAACGGCGCGGAGAATGTCCCGCGCTTCGGCGATGTTTCCCTGATCGCGGACAACGATGGCGAGATTGACTTGAGCGATCGCTGCAAGAGGATCGTGGGTGTGAGATTTCACCACATCGCGGAGCAGCCGCTCCGACCGGACATAGTCGCGATCGAAATACGCAACGACAGCGTCGAGGACGTTCAAACGGGGATCGCCGGGAAAACGCTCGCGCGCTGCAGCCACATAGATCGAGGCGGTTCGGACATTATTGGAGGAGAGATAACCGGCAACGAGCCAGTACGCCACATCGGGCGACCGACTGCCGGTTAGGAACTCTTCCAGGAGACTTTTGAGCGACGTCGTGAGCGATTCGCCGGCGCCGCCATTGAGCGACCGAAACACCGGCCCGCTCTCGCCGACGTACGCCTCGCCGCCGGGAAGAACGATCTCGCCGGCTCTCGAGAAGTCCCCCACAGCCGTCCGGATGGGCTGAAGGATCTCCGATTCTGCTTGAGAGAGCCTCGACTGCTGAAGAACGCGGCCTGTGTACAAACCGACCGCTACGACAACCACCACTGAAGCCGCCACAACGGCGGGGAGTCTCCAACGGCCCCGGAATCCACGCTCGGAGGTTCTTCCCGCGGCGCCACGGCGAGCCTGGTTGGTCGCGTCAACCTGGGCAGGCACCTGCATTCCACGCTCGATGAGATCGTCCGCCCCGACCGAAAAAGCCCCTCCGGCCCTGATGAACCCGATCTCCGCCGCAGAGTCCCAATAAACTTCCCGGCACCGACGGCAGGTTCGAAGATGCGTAACGACCTTGGCCCGCTCGATTTCCCCCGAGCGTCCGTCGAGCAACCTCGCGATATCGTTCACCCCGAGGTGGGGTCCGTTTGGACGTGTCTTGATGATCGACTCCTCGTTATCGGCTCTCGGCTCAGGTACCCCTCAGGGCACTGTCACCTTTTCTTTACAGATACACGGACAAATTTCAAGAACTACCCGGCACCCGTCGCCTTTTTCTCACAACACGCTCAGACTTGTCCCCCCGTTTCCATGGCTTTCCTGAGCTTGCGGACGATCCTGTCGATGCGGGTAAACGCCCGCCTCTGCCCACCTAGCTTGAGACGCCCCGCGATTTCCTTCGCCGTGAGACGCTCAGCGAATCGGAGCGCGAGGATCTCTCTTTCGCCGGGGGAAAGTGATTCCACAGTCGTTCTCACCCGATCGATTCTCGCTTGGGCCTCTTCCTCGAACAACTGACAGTCGGGGCTATTCGTTCGGGTCTTCTCCTCCTGCTCCAACTGACACTCCACGAGGAACTTGAGCATCCTTGCCGATTCGACGCCTTCGCGCTCGGCATCATGCTGTCGCTCGATCCTCCTGAGGTACCGGGCGTCCATGACGTCATTGATCCGGGTGCTGGCGTCCACGATGTCATCCACCGTCGCCGCAAACCCCGTCGAGTGGAGGATCTCTATGACGACCGCCAACGGCAGCCATTTCACGAAATAGAGCTCGAGCACCTTCTTCTCGAAATCAGTGAGCTTGTTGTACCCCTCCGGTTTGCGATACCGCCCGTGGCGCTTCCTGAAGAAATCGAGCGAGCGACTTCTGGTGAAGACGATGAGCCACGTCGTGAGTTCCACGTCGTCACGGTATTTCGCAAGTTCACCGGTATAGAGCGCTTCGAGAACGTCAACGTAAACGGACCGGACATCCTCTTCGTCTTCCGACACGAGATGCCGCCGCACGACCGAGAATATGAGGTTCGAATAGCGTTTCAGGAACTCGTGCCAGGCGGGGATGGAACCCGAAGAAGCCGCCGCCGCAAGCGACAAGGATGAGTCGAACCGCCGGGCGAATGGAAGGCCGTGTTCGATTGGCATCGTTGCTACCGGACTTCTTAGCGCGCAACCGGGTGTCTTTCGGACCACGGGACGCCAAATGTTCCTCGCCGCAAAACCCACCCTCATTGCGCGGGGACACCGTACATCGTGAGGCTCGAGTACAACGTAATCATATCCGACGCGTGCCGCGAGTTCAAGTGTATTATCCGGTGGCCGTGGAGGAATTGAACACATTAATCTATTGAAACAATTCACTGGGAATTCTAACCTCGTGTCCGTGCCGCCTGACCGTGCCGAAAAGCCAATGCAAACGCATCATCCCGGTGTCGCACCGATTCGAGAGCTCCACTATCGACGCCCCGCGATCAAAGAGATGACGAGACCCATCCCCAGCAAACAGCTTTTCGTTCGGCCATTGCTCGTGGCCATCTGTCTTGCCTGCGTGATTCTTTCCGTCCTTTCCTGTTCGACGAACAAAGACCGTCACGCCCGCCGCCTTCTCGAGGGATTACCCCCCGAATTCGTCCGCCACCTGGTCTCGAGCGATTCGAGCAGTTTCGCGCTGTATGCGCGCCAGATGGGTTTCGAGGCGCTCAACGGCATGAACAATCATGTCTTCCGGCGAGTGCACGAGCTTTCGATCCAGGGTAAAACGAACGATGCTCGGCTCCTGGAAGGATATGCGGACCGCATCGCGCAGGCTTTTTCAACTGTGTACCAAGACGATTCCTACTTGAGTGAGATCGCTTTTTTGCGGGACCTTCCCGAAAAAAGACGCGAGGAGTTGTGGGGGTCCCGGTGGGCGTACATCGCCGCCCCGTCCGATCACCTCCTTTCTCCGGAAGAGGCGCTCGAAAAGCACACGCGATACGCTCGAATTTTCGCTTCGCTCGGCGACAGCGCATGGGTCGCGATGGCAAATCTCCACATGTCGGACGCGTACGAACGGCTGGGAGATTACGAGCGACAGAAACAGTATCTCATAGCAGCCTGCTCCGAGTTCCGCAAGCTCGGGGAAAACAAGATGGCCTGCGAGACACTGGGGCGGCTGGGATCGCAGTATGAGAAGTGGGGCCAACCGGATTCGATGGCGATCTGTTACGAGCAGGCGCTCGAGATCGCCTATCGGGGTCGAATGGGATATCAAGCGGCGCGTATCCTCGATTTCTTTGGCGCGTATTACGGCCGTCTGGGCCGCTTGGACGTGAAACGACGCCTTCTCGAACGAGCCATCGACGTCGCCCGCGCATACGATCCCGGCTGCTACGAGGTGCGCTTCATCAAGGAAACCATGAAGTTCCACGCCAATCTCGGCTGCTGGGACATCGTCGAAAACCTCGTCACACAGGTCCGCGGCTTGGAGCGCGAGTGTGAGGATCTCGAGCTGGGCATGGCTGAGATCCATATCCTTCGTACAGACGTCTATGAGGCTCAAGTCAGGATGGCGTCGGGCGACACCGCGAGGGCCGACGAGATCCTGCGGAGGGTCAACAGGCGGCTCCCGGAACTCAAGCTCCCGGCGTCTTACCGCGGGGAAGATGACGAGTACGCGTACTGTCGTGCTCAGGGGCTCCTATCGAACGGACGCCCCCGTGACGCCTTGGAGGAAGCCCGCAAGAAGCTCTCCCGACCGCCGACGGAATCGCTACCTCTTTGGTCCGCGCAGCTTTCGATCGTCGCCGCGAAGGCGGCGTGCGCGCTCGGGGAGTCGGACGTCGCCCAGCAGGCCTTGGCAGAGTTCGATCGATTTGCGGTGGGTGAGGAGAACGAACTTCGAACCGAACTCAGCGAGCGCGACGCGCTTCTCGGTATGGTGGCACTCGCGCGAGGGGACACCGGGAGAGCTGCCGAGGCCGCGGCGAATGGTTTGACGAAACTCCGAGAGACCGCCGCGTCGATCGATGCGAGCGTGGGGAGCTACTTATGGCTGACCGATGCAGACGAGCTCCGACAGCTCGTTCACGACGTCGTGGCGGGCGATGACATTGCGGGTTACGGCGCCGAGTTTTACTGGCGGGAACTTTACTTGCTTTTCGGAGCCAGGGAACGGGGCACAACCGGTTTGGGGGCGGCGCACGCTCGGCGAGGCCGGACACCGACCGCTGCGAGCCCTTCGAGCGAGACACTGGTCCACGGGTTCCAATCGTTGGGGCGGCAGGCCCTTGAGAGCCTATCCCGACCGGACCGGGTGCACACGGTGTACCTTGTTCGAGACAAAGAGATCTGGCGGTGGACGGCCACTCGGAGCGGCGTTCGCAAAGACGTGTTGAGTTCTTCAACCGAGGAAGTGCGTAGACTCGTCACTTCCACTCGGAAAGCCATGTCATCCTACCCGGACGATCCAGACGCGCCCGCAGACGAGGGGCTTCGTAAGAACCTGCGGGCGCTGGCACGCGCGCTTCTGCCTCCGGAGATCCTCGACACGAACTCGTCCCCTTTGGAGTCACCGTCCTTGCTCGTCACCACCGACAATTTCCTCGGCACCATTCCATTCGAGGCCTTCGATGTTGGATTCCGCGAAGAGTACGAACCTCTTCTCGAACATCGCGACGTGGCATACGTGCGGCACATCCGCCGTGACCCCACCCTCAAGAGCCGAGGTCGCGGATTGATTCTCGTCAATGGAGAACCTTCAGCCGGGTTTCGCGGCGGGCCCCGCCGGCTTCGCACGCTCGGCGGGGCGGAAGCCGAGGGTGAAACCCTCGCCGCCTACGATTCTTCGGCCATTCTCCTTTCGGGAGAATCAGCAACGAAACAACGCCTCGCGCAAAGCTGGGAAAACGCGCCCTACATCTACATCGCTGCTCACACGGTATGCGATCCCCCGTATCTCGCGATGATTGTCCTCGGGAAACCGGGCGATGATCCCTCCCCCGACGCCGCCGTTCTCGACGTCACCGACATACGCGCCGCGGACCTTCGCCGGTGCGGTGTCGTGGTGCTCTCGGGATGCTCGAGCGGGGCACCGTACGTTGCCGCCGGAGGAGTTGCTCCGAGTCTGGGCGATGCGTTCCTCGATGCGGGAGCGGGCGCCGTCGTCCACACGTTCTGGGATGTCAAAGACAAGGATGCACTCCGGATCGGGACATCGTTCGTCAAAGGCTGGAAGAACGCGAAGATGGACGAAATCCACGCGCTCGCCGAAGCCCGCCGGGCACAACTCAGGGGCCCGAAGGGCATCCGCCACCCTTCTTCCTGGGCAAGTTACGCGATCACCGTCTCCAGACTGTAATGAGGCGTGCCCCTTCACATGAACCCGCGGCGGAGCGGGCGTCATCGCGCGCTACCTCAAAGGCTCATGCGCGGTTTCGCCGCTTCATCTCCCAGAGCCGCCAGTACGTATAGATCACGGGGATGATCTCCAGAGTGAGAAACGCGGACGTCACGAGGCCACCCACCATGGGAGCCGCTATGCGCTTCATGACGTCGGCGCCGGCGCCGGTCGCCCACAGGAGGGGAACGAGGCCGATCATGGTGGTGCCTACGGTCATGAGCTTGGGGCGGAGACGCATGACCGTTCCCTCCATGACCGCGGCGATGAGATCCGAGCGGTCTCTCATGAGGCCCGCGGCGCGTCGGCGTTCGACCGCGTTATCGAGGTAGAGGATCATCACAATGCCCGTCTCGGCGGCGAGCCCGACCAGGGCGATGATCCCGACCAGAGTCGCGGTCGAGTAGTTGTAGCCGAGGAAGTACATGAGCCAAACGCTGCCCACGAGCGCGAACGGAACCGACACGAGCACGATAAGCGTCTCCGCGATACTCCGGAAATTGAGGTAGAGCAGGATCACCACCAGGAGAAGCGTGACGGGAATCATGATTCGCATCCGTTTCGCCATGACTTCCAGGTGCTCGTACTGACCGGTCCACTTGAGGTGGTACCCGGCGGGAACGAGCACCTCGTCTTTCACCGCTTGCTTGGCTTCCTTCACGTAGCTCCCGATGTCCAATTGATTCTGATCCATATCCACGAAGACATAGCCGGCGAGCATCCCGTCTTCGTCCTTGATCATCGGCGGTCCGGTCGCCACGCGTACTTGCGCGATCTGCCCGAGGGGCACGTGAGGACGTCCCTGCGGGAGTTCCAACGCTCGAGACGCGGAGGCCATGACGCTCGAGCCGGAAGGGGCGTCCATGGAACCCTCCGGCGATGACATGTCGGACATCGTCCCGGCGCTCATGGTCGCCCTCGTCGGCAACGGCACGCGCACGGACTTGAGCTTCTCCACGTCATCGCGCAGGGCACGGGGATAGCGGACGTTCACCGAGAACCGGTTACGTCCCTCGATGGTCATGTCGATCACCATTCCTCCGATGGCGCTCTCGATCACGTCCTGCACGTCACGCATCGTGAGTCCGTACCGGGCGATCGCGTCGCGGTCGGGTATGATATCGACGAAATACCCGCCCGTATTCCGATCGGAGTAAACACTCCGCGTGGCCGGCAACTTCGATAGTGTTCGCTCCAGCTCGACGCCGATGCGCTCGATCTCCTCCAAGTCGCGGCCGAACACCTTGACACCGATGGGCGTGCGAATTCCCGTCGAGAGCATGTCGATCCGGGTCTTGATCGGCATCGTCCACGCGTTCGTCCAACCCGGCATCTGCATGGCTCTGTCGAGCTCGCTCACGAGCTCGTCCCAGTCAATGACGCGCTTTTCCGGCCAGAGGAGCCGCAGCGCGGGCTTCGCGAAACGTGGCGCCCAACCGGAGTGCCATCGGTGCACATCCACCTTGCGCCATTGCTTTTGGGGCTTGAGCTGCACCACCGTCTCCAGCATCGAGAGCGGCGCCGGGTCCGTCGGCGTTTCCGCTCGGCCCGCCTTTCCATAAACCGAAACGACCTCCGGGAAAGACCGGATGACGCGGTCCTGGTATTGCATGTACTGCTTCGCTTCCTCGACCGATATGTTGGGAAAGGTCGTCGGCATGTAGAGGATATCGCCTTCGTTGAGCGGCGGCATGAACTCGGAGCCGATCCGCGGAAGCATGGGCAGCGCGGATACCACGGCCGCGAGCCCGATGGCGATGGTGGTTTTCGGATTGCGCAGCGCCACATACACGAATGGCCTGTATAGCATGGTGAGCAGTCGTGATACGGGATGTTTGAGCTCGGAACGGATACGTCCGCGGATCAAGATCGTCATGAGCGCGGGAGCGAGTGTGACCGCGCACACCGCGGCGAAGAACATGGCGAACGTCTTCGTGTATGCGAGCGGCGTGAAGAGCCGTCCCGCTTGTCCCGTGAGCGCAAAGATGGGAAGAAACGCAATGGTGATGATGAGTAGAGCATAGAAGATCGAAGGCCCCACCTCTTTCGCGGCATCGATGACGATCTCGCGGCGGTCCGCGCCCACCGGTGTCTGTTCCAGGCGCTTATGCGCGTTCTCGACCAGAACGATACTCGCGTCCACCATGGCGCCGATGGCGATGGCGATGCCGCCCAGACTCATGATGTTGCTGTTCACGCCGAGAAGATACATGGGGATGAACGCGAGCCCCACCGCCACGGGCAGCACGACGATGGGAACGAGCGAGCTCCCGAAATGCATGAGGAAGATGATGATCACCGCAGCGACGACGATGCCCTCTTCGATGAGCGTGCGCTTCAGGGTATCGATCGCGCGTTCGATGAGACCGCTCCGGTCGTAAACCACTTTGAGTGCCACGCCCTCGGGGAAGAACGGGCGGACCTGGTCGATTTTTTCCTTCACGCGATCGATGACTTCCAGCGCGTTCTCGCCGTGGCGCATGATCACGATGCCGCCTACGGCTTCCCCGATCCCGTCCAATTCCCCGACGCCCCGGCGGATGTCGGGGCCGAAAGAGACCTTTGCGACACTCCCGAGCTGAATCGGCGTACCGGTCGCACTCGCGCCCAGACTCACTGCCCGAAGTGCGTCGAGGTCGTTGATGTACCCTCGGCCGCGCACGAAATACTCCCGTCCCGACATTTCGATCACACGGCCGCCGACGTCATTGTTGCTGGCGCGGATCGCCCGCGCGACCTCCCCGATGGTGAGCCCGTAGGCCTCCAGCCGGACGGGATCGACCTCGACCTGATACTGTTTCTGATAGCCGCCCACGCTCGCCACCTCGGCGACTCCCGCCACCGCGCTCAGCGCATACCGCAGATTGAAATCCTGAAACGTGCGGAGTTCGGAGAGATCGTGCCCGCCGCTCGAATCGACCAGCGCGTACTGGAACACCCAGCCCACCGCAGTGGCATCCGGTCCCAGCACGGGCGACACGCCGGGCGGAAGCCTGCTTTCGATCTCGCGCATGTACTCGAGCACGCGGCTTCGCGCCCAGTAGAGATCGGTGCCGTCCTCGAAGATCACGTAGACGAATGACATTCCGAACATCGAGTATCCGCGGACTGCTTCGACGCGAGGCGCCGAAAGAAGCGACGTCACGACGGGATAAGTGACCTGGTCCTCGACGAGATCGGGGCTCCTCCCCATCCACTCGGTCCAGACGATCACCTGCACATCGGAGAGATCCGGTATGGCGTCGACGGGGATGTTCGCGATCGCGTACCACGCCCCGGCGGACGCAAAGAGGGTGCCGATCAGAACCAGCGCGCGGTTGCGAGCGCAGAAATCGATGGTGGCACGGATCATGTTTGTCAGTGTTGGTGTTCGGGACTTTGCTTCTGCCCCATGCCCGCAATCGCGGCCTTGAGCCGGCTTTCGGAATCGATGAGGAAGTTGGCGCTGGTGACGATCGTTTCTCCGTCCCGTAAGCCCGTGAGAATCTCGATCCAGTCGTTACCCCGGCGTCCGACCGTCACCTGACGCGGTTCGAACTGCGTGCCGCCGTGAACGACGAACGCGTACTGTATGTCTCCGTCGTCCATGATGGCCTCGGCGGGAACGCCCGTTGCTGCCCGGCCTCCCTCCAGGAGGTCGATGTCCGCGTACATTCCGGGCCGCAGGCGCAGCGAGGGATTGGGGAATTCGATCCGGGCTTTCATGGTCCGCGTCTGTTCCGACACGGTCGGATACAGGAACGCCACCTTCCCGTCGAAGTTCTCGCCCGGAAACGCTCCCAGTTTCATTTCCGCGACCTGTCCAATCTTCACCTGCGCGATGTCCTGCTCATACACATCGGCGAGGACCCATATCCTCCGGAGATCGGCGATCGTGAGAAGCCTCTCCTCCGGCATCACGTACTGGCCCTCCCGCACCACCTTCTCCAGCACAACACCGGCGAATGGGCTCCGTAGTGTGATCTCCGGCTGCGCGACTCGGCTCTGCCCGAGGGTGGAGATGTCTTCGCGTGACATGCCGAGTAGCTCCAGGCGGTCCCGAGCGGCCGCAACCAGTTGTTCGCGCGCCGCACGCAGCGCGCCGTCCTCCCCGGCGGTCGCAAGCGACCCCTCCGCCAGGAGCAGATCCTGTTGAGCGGCGTAGAGGTCCGGACTGTAGAGCGAAAGCAACGGCTGCCCGGCTTTCACCTGCTGACCCGTTTGATCCACGTGGAGTTTCTGCACCCATCCGCTCGCGCGAACGTGGATGCTTGCGGTGCGCGTCTCATCGGGCGTGAGGTACCCGACCAGCCGGATCGCGCCGCCCACGGAGCGCTTTTCCACCTGCGCCGTGCGCACGCCGATCATCTGCAACCGCTTGGGCTCGATCATCACCGGCATGAGTCCCGGTACCGGCCGCTCGCCCATATCGCTTGCCGCGTGATCGTTCTCCTCGGACCTTCTCGCTCCCGAGGCCCCGGCGGACTCGACCAGGTTCATCCCGCACTTCGGGCATCGGCCGGGTTTGTCGGACACAACCTCCGGGTGCATGGGACAAACGTAGTTCGCCGCTGCGGCCGAGTCCGCCGGCGCGGTTTCTGCTTTCCCCGGGGCCGCCCCCTCTTTCTCCGGCGATCCACTCTCACCGTGGCCGTGAGTGGTCTCTGCTTTTCCGCCTGCGGTAGCGATCGGCACCAGGCTCATCCCGCAAATCGGGCAATCGCCGGGCTGATTGCTCACGTACGTCGGGTGCATCGGGCAATGGTACTGCTGCGAAGCCGCGTCCTCGCCGGCCCACGGTGTGAGACCGAAATGATTGAGCACCATAACGAGCGCGAAAATCGACAGCGCGCCAAAGAGCCCCCAGCGAACGAGGCCCATGGTCCGGGCGAAGCGTGGCGCACCTTCTTCGAAAGGTCTCCCGCTCCGGTCGGCTGGATATTGCTTGTGTTCGTCTTTCATCTCGCGTCTTCCTTTCTATCAGCCCCCCAGTCGTCGGGGTCGGTCGTGTACATCTCCGCCTGAGCGAGGGTGCGGTGGACTTCAGCTTCGAGATCGATGGCCGTCACGCGGTCGCGGCAGACTCCCTGCGCGTAAGCGAGAACGGCGATGAACGATGTGCGATTGTTGATGTATCCCGCGAGCGCGGAGCGGTAGGCGTCTTCCGCGGTGGGGATCACGCGTTCTCTATACATGCGGAGGCTCTCGGAGAGAACCCGCGCGCGATCGTGAAGGGCCAGGAGCTCGCGTTCCACGTCCCGCCTGCGTTGTACCGCCTCGGCGCGCGCGCCCTTTTCCATCGCCGCCATCGACAGCGCCATGTCCCCCTGTTTGCGTCCGGCGAAAACCGGGAGCGAGATCATGGCCTCGATGGTGATCATGTCGTCGCGGGGCTCCATCTCCCCGTCGGCGCGGAAACCGTAGGCCGCCCCGAGTTCGAGCATCGGCCATTGCATGCGACCGGCCGCCTCCGCGGAGAGCGCGTAGCTCTCGGCCTGGTGATCGAGCTTCTTCAAGGGCGGGTAATTTGCCGACGCCGCGCAAAGCCACTCCTCCGCAGTCTCTGGTGGAACCGGAGCCACGAGCGAAGCAAGCGGCCTCCGATCGCCGGCCGGATCCGCTCCGCGCAGCGCGTTCAATTCGTAGCGAGCCGACCCGATTTCTTGATTCTGCTGCATCAGCATCGGTTCCAATCGCCAGAGGTCGGCTTGTGCCGCGAGCACTTCGTCCTGGCCCGCTTGATTGGCGCGGAGCTTGGCCGTTGAAGACTCGACGATTTGTTCGAGAAGTCGCCGCTGCTTTTCGAGTTCGGAGAGCACACGCTCCCGATAGTAGACGTCGTAATAGGCGATCTTGGCCGCCGTCGCGAGTTCCGACTCGGTCGCGCGCCGCTCTTCGACGGTGGCGTTCGCATCGGCCTGGACTGATTTTGCCTGCAGTCCCTTGAATCCCGAGTACGGTATGGCCTGTCGAAGACCGATGACCTTCATGGTCATGGGATCTTCGTCGAGGTCGAACGAGGGAGGGGAATTTTCGAGGCCCAGCGTGAGGACGGGATCGTCCCAAGATCCCGCGGCCCCAACACGTCTCTTTGCCGCCTCCTCCATGAAACGGGCGGCTGCGACGCGGTCGTTTCGAGAGAGTACTTCGGCTATGACCTGCCGGAGGGCGAGGCTGTCGGCGGAGACCGTTGGCGATTGAACGATCGATGACGTGCCGCCGTGCGCCACCCCACAGAGCAAAATGGAGAGCACGAGCCAGACGGCAGGAGCGCAGGCGTGACCACGAACGGCCTTCCGCCCAATGCGGGCGCTCCCGTGTGCTCGCCGGTAGCGGTCCGGCGACACCAATACTCGGTCTGTGGACATCATGTGGATCGGTCCTTCCACAGATGCCACAGCAATGACCGTGCCCCGGACGTGCTTACACGTATCCGGTTATGTAGGTTATAGTTACGTCAAGGGAGGATGTCTGTTTCGCAGCCAGATTTGTGGACATATCCACAATGCTGGAGAATATTCTACACCAGTGGCGGGGGTGACAAATGGCCCCGGGGGCTCAAACGAACTTGAGTTCTTTCTTGGCCCGGACGAGGTAGTGCTCGACTTCCTCTATTCGATTGCGAAGCGTTGCCGCCTCCTCACCGCCCTTGACTCCGGACATGGCGTACTGCAGCGCGTCCTCGGCGCCCCGAAGGGCCTTCAGTGCGGCGTCCCGCTGGTCATCCGTGAGGGACATGATCCATCCACCTCCAGTTCAACATCGTTTTCTCTCAGGTCCAGCCAGTCCGCGGGGTGTCCGCTACCGACGTTCGCGGGCACCCCGCGGAAACCGTCGTTGTTCGGCACCTACTTCAAAAGCACCATCTTCTTCGCCAGCGTGCGTGTGCCCGCTCTCAACTGGTACAGATAAACCCCCGAGCCCACGGGATTCCCGCCGTCGTCGCGACCGTCCCACGTTACCTCCTTGACTCCCGCAGTCATCGGCCCCCGCACCAGCCTTCGCACCAAACGCCCTTCCACATCGTAGACCGCCAGCTCCACCATGCTCTCCGCAGGCAGCGCGAACGAGATCATTGTCGTCGGATTGAACGGGTTCGGGTAGTTCTGATGGAGCGCAAGCGTCCGCACCGGCGCACTCACTTCCACCGTCCGCGACTCCACCACCGAACCGTCCGCCAACACCACACGCAGCGTGTACGCGTATGTCCGCCCGTCGGTGGTCTCGTCCACGTAGCTTCTCGCCTCTGCGGGTATCATCCCCGACCCACTCACCCGCTCGCCCAGATCTCCCGCCACAACCCCACGGTAGATCTCGAACCCGCTCACCGCATCATCGCTCGTGATCTCCCACGTGAGCTCCACCCCCACATCCAGCACCACCGCCGCAAAGCTCTCGATAAATGTCGAGGCGATGTCATCCATGAATTCGAATTGAATCTCGTCGCACGTCGGATACGCACCAAGCGTCGTGAACTGTAGGGTCGCCCGCCAGCAAAGTTCCGTCCCGGGCGACATGAGGTCGGTCCACAGCGTGTCCGGCACACTCTGCCAGGTCGCGCCCGCATCCGCGCTCACTTCCCACGCGATGGAGTCTGTCTGCTGCGGGATCACTCTGATGCGGTCCACAACCCCCGACATGTGCAGTCGCTTGCTCTGCGCGACGTTTTTCGACAGATCCATCGACCGCTCGTACACCTGGAACACGTCGAGCCCGCCCATATTGTCACCGAGGAACACGTGATCTCCGGCCACGTCAAGCGCTCGGGCATCACCCGGCGTGTCGTAGGACGATTCCAAAACCGGGCTTACCGGGTCGCTCACGTCAATGACGTACAGACCGGCGGTGTGCGTCGCTACGAATGCTCGGTCGCCGACCACGGCCACGCCCATGGCGTAGGTCGGGGTAACGTAGCTCCCGACCAGCGCCGGCGCGGCCGGGTCGGTCACGTCCACAATGACGAGGCCGCCGGTCCCATCGGCCACGAACGCAAGTTGGCCGTCGAGGCAGACCTTGTTCGCCGAACTGGGGGTATTGTAGGTCCCGACGAGCGCGGGGTGTGCTGGATCGCGGATGTCGAAGATCATCAGCCCGATGCCGGAGTTAGCCACGTACGCGTAGTCCCCAGCCACCGCGACACCCCACGCAATACTCGGCGTGTCGTAGCGGCCGACGGAGTCGGGCTTGGCGGGATTGCTCACATCCAACACGTACAATCCGGCGTCGTAGTCCGCGAGATATGCGTAGTCGCCGGCGACCGCGACGTCATTGGTCTGGTTCCCGATCGTGTTGTAGCCACCCACCAGAATCGGAGCGGTGGGTTTGCTGATATCGAAGACCTTGAAATGCCCTGTCGCGGCGGCGAGATAAAGCTCGTTGCCCTCGATGTCGAACTCCCACGCGGAGCCGCTGACGCTGACGGTGTTCACGAGCACCGGGTTTTCCGGATCGCTGATGTCAACAACCCGGACACCGGATGTTGTCTCGCCGACATACGCGAAGTCTCCGCTCACCGCCACGCCGAAGGAGCCCGCGACCGCCGGGACATTCCCGGCGACAATCGGCGTCGGCGTGCGATGGGAAATGCGGACGACCTGAAGCCCCCCAGCGTAATCCGCCACGAACGCGTATTCGCCCACGGCATCGACTCCGAACGCATAGCCGGGCGTGTCCACGCTGTCGCCGAACACCGGATTGGCCGGGTCCCTCACGTCGACCACCGAGAGCCCGGTGTGGTAGCCTGTCACGTACGCGTAATCCCCTGTCACGTCCAGTGCACGGCACATCCCGGGAATCGCGCATGCTCCGACGAGCGCCGGGGCCGTCGGTTCGGTTATGTCGACCACGGCGAAGCCCGCAGTCCAATTCGCCACGTAGAGATAATCGCCGCGCACGACGGATTTTCTTGCCGGGCCGCCGGTGCCGCAGCTGCCGACCTGCACAATATCGGTGGGATCCGTGATATCCACCACCATCATACCGTTGTCGCCATCGCTCACG
Source organism: Candidatus Krumholzibacteriia bacterium (assembly GCA_041742575.1). GTDB lineage: Bacteria > Krumholzibacteriota > Krumholzibacteriia > WVZY01 > JAKEHA01 > JBGSIK01. The sequence goes on along the minus strand of JBGSIK010000403.1, from coordinate 13,224 downwards.
TAGGCGTGGTTGCCGGAGATCGCCACAAAGTATGCTTCCGTTCCGGGCAATTCGTCGACGTACGTTGGGTTGGTCGGGTCGCTCACGTCGATCACCACCAACGCCTGCGTTGCCGCCGCCACGTACGCGTAATCGCCCGCGACCGCAACATCGTACGCCGAACCAGTGATCGCATAACTCCCTATGAGCGACGGGCTGGTGGGATCGCTCACGTCGATCACTTTGAGAGCCGAGGGGTAGTCGGCCACGTACGCGTAATGGCCGTCGATCGCGATCCCAATGGGGTAGCCGGGCGTGTCACAACCACCCATCAACACCGGGTGGGCTGGGTCCCCGATATCGATGATCTGCAAACCAACATTGTCGGTGACATAAGCGAAGTTTCCTCTGACCTCGACGTCCCGCGCGTCGTCCGGTGTAGCGCAACTCCCCACCAGGCTCATGCTGAATGGAGGCAGCCGGATCTCGCCCGCCACGGTGTCCCAGACTGCAGTGGTGTTCTCGCGGTACTTGAAAAACGCCGAGCTGAAGGTCTCCGCCCACGTGCCGGCGGCAGTTTCCGCCGGAATCGCGAGCGAAACGAAAACGACGAAGCCCGTACATATCGCCAAGATCGCTGGACGGAATCTCATGGTCTCCCTCCCGTTCGAGGTCCGGGGCCGGATTCGTGGCGGCGTTGCAGAGCGTTTGATGCAGTGAGGATCCGGCGCTGGCCTCCAAAGGTTCGTTCGTGGTGCATCGCACCCGCGACAGGATCAACGGATTGCGGACTCCTCATTATAGACCCGTGTGCACACCATTTGGAAAGACGTAAATGCAATACTCCGAACGGCTCTTCATGCGGCGGGAGCCGCCGGCCGGTCCGCAACATGCGTAACAACAACATCTTTGCGGAATAGGAAAACCGGGCCCGCAGAGGGTCCCGGCCGCACCGCAGCGCCGGAAAAACACCTTACGAAAAGCCCCGAGACGGTTTAGGATCGATGGACGCATCACCGCGCCATCGGGCGCGCAGCACCGATACCAGGGTCCACCGATGAATGCCGAACTCGTTATTGAAGTCAAAGACGTCTACAAGTCCTTCAAGGCCGTCGAAGCCGTTCGCGGAGTGAGCCTCCGGATCGAGAGGGGACAGTTTGTGGCCCTCCTCGGCCCCAACGGCGCGGGCAAGACCACCTTGGTCGAGATGATCGAAGGCATCCAGAGGCCCGACAGCGGCGAAATCCACATCGTGGGGAAGAAGTGGCGCGGCAACGAAGACGAGTTGCACCGCATGATCGGCATCTCCCTCCAGGAAACGCGCTTCATCGACAAGCTGCGCGTATCCGAGACCCTCGGACTCTTCGGCAGCTTCTACCAGCTCGATGAAAAGCGCGTGGCGGAGATCATCGACATCGTCGGTCTGGAAGAAAAACGAAAATCGTACGTCGTGAACCTCTCCGGCGGCCAGCGGCAGCGGCTTGCCCTCGGGATCGCACTCCTCAACAATCCCAAAATTCTGCTCCTCGACGAGCCCACGACCGGATTGGATCCCAACGCGCGGCGAGAAGTGTGGTCGATCCTCCTTGGTTTGAAAAAGCGGTCGCAGACCTCGCTCATCCTCACCACGCATTACATGGAGGAAGCCGAACGGCTCTGCGATTACATCGTGATCATCGACAAAGGACGGATCTTGAGGGAAGGCACATTGAAGGAGCTCGTGGATGAGGACCACGGGGAGAAGATGATCGAGTTCACGCTGGAGGGCGCTCAACCACCGCTCGACCTCCTGGAGAGAGACGCGCCGTTCCCGATTCGGTGGGATACCGCCAACGAGAGGGGCACGGTGTCCCTCGACCGGATGGAGAGCGAGCTCCCGGAGTTCCTGCACTTCCTCGAGAAGAGGGAGTTGCGCTTGAAGAATCTCGAGTGCAGGAAAAAGACGCTCGACGACCTGTTCACTTCCCTCACGGGCAGACACCTCCATGAGTAGAGTGATTGCGCGAGAACAGTTCGCCGCGCTCACGGCGACCCATTTCAGGGAGATCGTCCGTGAATGGGGGGTTTTGTTCTGGGGGATCGTCTTTCCCATTCTCATGTCGCTGGGCCTGGGAGTCGCGTTCACGCGGAAGGCGGATGTCGTCCGCAAAGTCGCCGTGCTGGAAGCCGAAGGCGCGGAACACGCGGTGCCCGATGGTTCTTCCTTGATAGAGGCATTCCTTCGCGCCCGCACCACGAAGATCGAACCGGCAGGCGATGAGCCCCTGCGCTACAAGATCACGGTGCCGGGCGAGAAGCTCGGGAACACCACGTTCATCTTCGAGAAGGCCAGCTGGCAGGACGCGATGGCGCTACTCAAGCGCGGGAGCCTCTCCGTCGCCATCGACGAAAACCACGGGCGGATCGAATACCATTTCGATCCGCGCAATCCCGACGCGCAGCTCACCTACCTCAAACTGTCACGACTCTTCGGCGGCACCGACATCCCTGAGATGACGAGCGAAGAGAGCATCGAGCCGCTGACTGTCGCGGGCACGCGCTACATCGACTTCCTGGTGCCGGGCCTCATGGCCATGGGAATCATGATGTCCACACTGTGGGGCATGAGCTGGGGCGTCGTCGACAAACGGTCGAAGAAGCTCCTGAGGCGACTGGTCGCCACACCGATGAGAAAGTCGCATTTTCTGATGGCGATGATGACCGTCCGCATCGGGATGAACTTTGTCGAGTCCGCGCTTCTCTTCCTGTTTGCGAACCTCGCGTTTCACATCACGATTCAGGGGGACGCCTCGGCGTTGTTCGTGATCTTCCTGGCCGGGAATATCGCGTTTGCCGGCATCGCCATCCTGGTGTCGGCGCGCACGCGGAACACCGAGGTCGCCAACGGGATCATCAACGCGGTCTCCATGCCCATGTTGATCCTTTCGGGGGTCTTTTTCAGCTATCACAATTTCCCTGAGTGGAGCATCCCCTACATCCGGATACTGCCCCTCACCATGCTCGCGGACGGCATGAGGAGCATCTTCATCGAGGGCGCCGGATATGGCGGCATATATCTCCCCGCTTTGATATTGACGGCGATCGGGGTGTTCTGCTTTTCAGCCGGCCTGCGAGCATTCCGCTGGTACTAATTCTGTAGGTGTTCCGGGGCGCCGGGCCACAAGCCCTTATAGGGTCGCTCGGGCACGGCTCCCTACGGCCGGCATTGCCCATCGCAGTTCCGTGCACGACGGTCGCCTCGGTTGTCGGCTCGCCGATGGACCGAATGATTATTGCTCGCCGACAAACGGCCCGCTCGACCCTATAAGGGCTTGTGGCCCGGCGCCAACAACCGCCTGCGGCAGTTTTTCGTTGCAAGCAGGATAAAGTCGTGCTAATCTAGATCAACGCAGAGGGTTCTCCCACCACGCTCGTTTCCGCTAGGTTCGCCCCGCAGCGACGACAGTTGGTTCCGGAGCCCAGTTGACGCGAGTGTATTGAGCATGGGTAACAACCCCGCCAATACGTGACACAAGGCGCGGCCAGAGTTTCCGAATGGAGCCAATGGCCGCCGGCGCAAAGAGGGCGAAAGAAGGAGTTTCTGTATGGCCAGTAAGAGACTGTATGTCGGCAATCTTCCGTTCGACGCGACTGTGGAAACCGTTCGGGCTGCTTTCGAGGCCCACGGCACCGTATCCGACGTGTCCCTCGTCACCGATCGCGACACCGGCCGCCCCCGCGGCTTCGGTTTCGTCGAGATGGACGAGAAGGGCGCTCAGGCCGCGATCGCCGCGCTCAACGGCACGGATTTCAACGGCCGCACCATCCAGGTGAACGAAGCGCGCGAGCGCAAGCCCACCGGCGGTGGTCGCGGACGCGACCGGCGCTAGTCGACGCTCTTGCTGTAAAGAAAGAGAAGGGGCTGCAACCACACTTGCGGCCCTTTCTCTTCTTGGGGAGCGCCTTCCCGCGCACGTCACTAGCTGAAATTGAACCCCAACGTGAGGGTGATCGTCGGAATGACCTTCCCGTCCCGGTCGTCCGATCCCGAAATGAAGAACGTCGGCACCTGGGCGCGAAGGTCGAATTGCTCGGTCAGCCGGTAGCCGATTCCGAAGTTGAGGATCAGTCCCGCAGCGGTCGCATCTTCCGACTGCATGCTGCCCCCGTCGGGCGTCGGTGTCCCGAGCGAGATGTCCGTTGGGCTCCGCTCTTCCCATTCGACGGAGATCGCGCCCACACCGATGCCGGCCGCGAAATACGGTCCTTCCAGCTCCATCGCGTATCGGAAGAGATAGTTGGCGAGCGCGCCGAACACGAGGAGGTTGGTCTCTTCGAAATAGTCGTTGTAGCCGTTGCTGCTCTCCTCCTCGAATTTTCCGCCGAAAACCGCGAGCCCCAACTCGAACGCATTAGGACCCTGAAACAGGGTGTAGTTGAGCTGAGCGCCGTAAGCCAGTCCGCCTTCGATATCCGTTCCCACTCCAGCGCGAATCCCCACCGCACCGGCCTTCTCCGCGGAGGCGGTGTTGCCCGCCGCCGTCCCCAGACACGTCACGAGGCATATCAAGACCAGCCCGAATCGTTGTGAACGTTTCATGCCATCTCCTCTCTTCCCGGAAACCGGGGTGATCCGAACCGATGGACCCCTTCGACGGTGTTCACAGACTCCGCGAAGGAGCCAACGAATCGCCGGCAGGAATCCTATCAGAGGCGGCACACGAGCCGAACAGGAAATCCCGGCCATCAATAAAGAACGGGTCGCGTGCCCTTGAGCGATCCGGAAAAATACCCACCCGCCGCCCGGAACCGCCATAAGGCCGGCCGCGTATAAGGGCCATCAACGCTGCTTGCTATTTTCCCTTTGCTCCCCGTGTGGTACCGTGTTTCCGGGTCCACTCCCCCCTAACCGAAACCGGTGCCACGCGGGGGGCTGTCGGACGCCTCTTGGTGTTGGCAGAGAGGGTCTATTTGTGCCGGATTTTCCGTACTAAATCCCTGTGACGAGTTCGACTTGTAAGGAGTTCGATATGAAACCCCGGTCAATTGTTGCGGTTGTCCTGGTTTTGGCCGCCGTACTGCCGGTTGCGACGCGCGGTCCCGGTGTGATCTGCTCTTCCAACGCTTCCGCCGCCACCCTCGACGAGTCGTTCGTCCAGGACACCAAGTTGTATTTCTCGCGCTTGGAGAAGCTCGGATTTGCCGGAGTCGTGTGCATCACCGAGGGCGGGAAGCCCGTGATCGCGGACGGCCACGGCCTCGCCGATCGTGAGCGAAACCTCCCCTGGACTCCAACCACCATCGCCGACATCGGCTCCATCACCAAGCAGTTCACGGCCGCCGGCATCGCGAAACTCGTGGAGCAAGGGCGCGTGCGCTTCGACGACCCGCTGGGGAAATACTTCCCCGAGACACCGCCTGACAAAAAGACGATCACGCTCCACCACTTGCTCACGCACTCTTCCGGCATCACGGACCCCGAAGGCATCGACGATTTCGACCCGGTCGGACGCGAGGAGTACGTCCGCGCCGTCCTCACGGGGCAGCTCGCCTCCGCCCCCGGCGAGCGGTACGCGTACGCGAATGCCAACTTCAGTCTCCTCGGCGCGGTGATCGAGCTGGTGACGAAAAAAAGTTACGAGCAGGCCATGCGCGAACTCGTCTTCGATCCCGCGGGACTCGCGGAAACCGGCTACCAGATCCCGAAATGGGAGGAGTCGCGGATCGCGCAGGGGTACACGGGCAGCGAACGCTGGGGAACGGTCCTCGAACGGCCGATGGCGGAGGACGGTCCCTACTGGGCCTTGCGCGCCAACGGCGGCATCCACTCGACGGCCGAGGAAATGGTGCGCTGGGCGGAGACGCTCCTCAAAGGCTCGACGCTCTCCGTCGCGACTCGAGACGCCCTCTGGAAACCCTACGTCGATGAGAGCAACGGCGACAGCCTGTCGTTCTACGGATACGGCTGGTCGATCGTGGATCTCGCTCCCGGCGTACGCATCATCACGCACAACGGTGGGAATGGCATCTTCTTCGCCGACCTCGCCATCGTGCCCGCGCGCGATATCGTCGCGTTTCTGCAGACCAACGTATTAGCCGATTTCCCCACGGCGAACAATCTCCTCTCACAGATCGAGGAACGCGCTTTCATGGGCAAACCCTATCCGCATGTTCCCCAGGTCGTGGACGTCGGCCAGAGCGTGCTCGTCGAATGGGCCGGAGACTACGAACTCGATAACGGTCAGAGATACGCTGTTAGCGTCGATCGCAATTCCCTTCGCGTGGTCCCCCACGGATGGACGGCCTACGCGTATATTTACTCGCCGCCCACGGAGAACGTCGAGCGGCTCGTCACCATGAGCCGTGAGATCGATCGCATCGTGGGCGCGTGTGCAAAAGGAGACTTCACTCCTCTGTTTGATGCATACCAGGGGAAGGTCCCGATCGAGAACCTCCGGAACGCATACGAAGAACGGACGAAGGGCCAGGAGGAGCAATTCGGGCCGCTACAAGGATACGAAGTGCTGGGGACCGGAAGCGGCGAGGTACACTTCCTCACGGCCGTTCGTTTTCGCCACGAGCGCGGAGACGTGACCCGCACCTATGCCTGGGAGCGCTCGGGAAAGAACAGACTGTTGGGAATGATCATGAGACCCGTGGATCCCGCGTGCCGCTTCTTCCCCGTGGGTGGGGAGCGCCTCGAATCGTGGGACCCGATGACGGGGGTCTCAGTTTCAGCCCGCATCGGCCCGTCGCCCCGGGGCGTGATCGAGTTCGTCCTCTCGCGCGGAGACCGCGAGATCTCAGCGCGGCGAGGAGAGTGACTCGAATCCTGTGGCTCGATCACGTGATCGAGCCACAGGATCCAATCGAATCATCGTTAGACACGCTGTCAGTGAATTCGCGATATGTCGATAACCGTTCCGCTCTCGACCACAAAACCTAGATTGACTCCAGCCGCTTTTGTGTCACTTTAGCAACACCAGCTTCCTGGTCTGTGTGTACTGCTTCGTTACCAGCCGGTACAGGTAAACGCCGGTCGCGACCGCTTCTCCGGTTTCGTTTCGGCCGTCCCACTTGATCGTGAATCCCTCCGCCCGCGGCAACTGTTCGCCATCCACCAGCGTCCGCACCAGTTGGCCCGCCACGTTGTATATCCTCAAGGTCACGTGTGAGCGCTCCCGAATCGAATAGCGGATGGTAGTGTACGGATTGAAGGGATTCGGGAAGTTCTGGGCCAAATAGTCACGGAACGGCAGCGCAGCCTCGCTCCCGGTCGGCTCATCGATGGCGTTTCCCAGCCAGGTGAGAATCCGGTACAGATGCTCGACACGGTCCATGGGATTCTGGGGGCGGTCGTCGCGGATGGCGTGATAGCTGAAACTGGACAGCACAACGCCCACCGGACCATTATAGTTGCTGGTGGAATAAGACAACACCGCTCCGTCAGTCGAGCTATGCGTGCCTCGGTAGGTCATCTGCAGTACGGCGCCAGGTTTAGGCTTCACCTGATCGAAATCGGCGGGGCCGGAGGCCGCCCGCCAGTCTTGATAGGCGACCAGCGTGTCCGGCATGATCGGGCTGCCGCTCGTGAATATACCGCCGGTTTCTCCGATCACGAACGGAGATCCGCCGTGTAAGGGCTTATGATCGCCGGTGATCAGATCATGGGGCATATAGGTAGCCTGGAAATTGACGGCAGATGCGCTGCTGAAACCGGCCCACTCTTCGGCCAGGTTGTCTCCGGTGAGATATACGCCGCAGCCTGAGGAGTTGGTGTGATTATTCAGGAATTGACTGAGCAGTGCGAAATCATCGGACAACTCCGGAGCGCCGGTGCCGTCACCGACCGTTCCCTGCTTTAGATTCCCTGAATCCCAAATGATCTTTCGATAATTGGGGATCAGCTGGCCTTCGGCGTTCCCGCAGATGTTGCCCAGGCCGTTGCCGACGGCCAGAGACGCCCCGCGCTTGTCGAACCGGTCGACCTGTTGGTCCAAACCCATCATCTTGAAGGCCCAATCGTAGTCGGCCCTCGCCGCGCGGTTCCCGAAGTTGTCGACATACAGAATATCGCCGCCGCGACCGGGACCGGCTCCGGGCAGGATCTGCATCTCCATCGGCGCTGCGCAGGCTTCGTCCAACGTGGAAACCGCCCCGGCACTTTGGCTCCACCAGGTGAATTCATCCCCAACGTTCCGGGAACCGAAGACGAACCACAAGGTGTCACCATTCTCGAAATAGTTGTCGTTGACATCGATGCAGTATCGGTCGGGCACATATCCGGTGCGAGTGCCCGGTCCGGCCGGATCGGTGAAACAGCTGTCCATCCGGAATCGATACCACAGCCGTCCGTCGGCCGCAGTAGTCGAATCGACCATCGGCCAGCGAAACGCGTTCTCCACTGCGCTGATCGGATTCACGGGTTTGGTGGCCGGCGCGCGATGCAGGTAGAAGTACACCGCCGGCCCACCTATCGAATTATCCTCGGCAATGCCCAGCGAATCGTAAACAGAGACCACGGCCGAGTCGCCGAGAACGGCGCCGGAGGCAAGGCCGAGAAGCCGGGCCATATCGATCCGACCCGCCCCCGCCGAAGTCCCGTTGGTTGGGAAGTTGTCCTGGAAGAGGTCCACATCCTGGACGCTCCAACACGTATGGTCGATGCAATCCAACTGTTGCTCGTCCCCCGAAGTCATCGGCGGGTAGGGTAGCCGGCCGTCCCAGCTCAAGGTATAGCTGATCGAATCCGTGGCGGTCAGAGCGGCAGTTCCATAATGCACTTCGAACCACTCCTCGAATTCCCACAGCGCTTCCTGGTCGAGGAAACCATGACTGTGCCCGAACCGGACGTCCCCGACCCAACAGGGTGTGTTGTCCCTCAGTGCGACCGTAAACCAGTGGTGCTCCGGATCCTGATCCCAGTTGTACTCGTGTTCGAATCTGAATTCACCCAGCAAGGTGGTGCGGGCTTCATCGCTGTACAATTCGAAGGCTCCGACCACTTGTCCGCCGCAGATGTTGGGGATGTCCGTATCGGAGAGATCCTCGGTGTCCACCGTGATCTGTATCGCCGGGACAGTGATGTCCCGTGGCGCAGCGGCCCCGCCGGGGGCCTGGACGCGGTCGCGCGAGTCATAGGTGAAACTAACATCTCTGTAATAGATCGCGTTCCTGACGCACTCGGCAAACTCGGTGAATATCGTCACCTGCGTCCCTTGCGGCACAGGTTCATCGAAAGTCCATTCAAAGTCGTAGGCCCACGGTGGATCGTGACCAGGCACTGGTGTGGCCGTGGAGTCGCCTTCCACGCCGGCATGGGTTTCATACCAGTAAATCCCGACGTCCGTCCCAGCCCTGTAGTCCAACCCGGTGGCAGCGGTCGAACCAACCTGAGTGAGCCGGTAGGATCCGACCACCTTGACCGCCTCGTAGCAATCGGCCGGCAAGCTGTAATTCCCCTGGACCAGGAAGGCGACGTTCATGATGAACGGGTGTGTCGGGTAGACGTCGTAGGTGGGGAGGTACCAGCCTTCTCCCGCGGGACCGTTGTACTGCAGGCCATAGGTTCTGACGTTCGGCTGAGTAGGTCCCAGGATGAGCTCATTGTCCGAATCCGTGATATTGAAGGTGGCCGGATTGTCCGAGAGGTAACCAGTACCCTGCTCGTCTCCCCAAGCGGTCACCACATGCAGCTGCCCGCAGCTGCTGGAGACCGGACCGGCCCAGCTGAGTCCTAAGCCGGCATAGCGACAACGCCGGAGACTATTACTGATGAATTGCGCCCCGTACTCTTCTCGCCAGGGCTCTCGGCGCCGATTGCCGTAGAATTGGACGATGTCGTACGTGTTGTCGGAGTCATCGTTTCTGTTTTTGAGCCACCAACTGATGGCTGTGTCGATGTACCCTCACTCGATCTGGCCGAATTCCTCCACGAGCTGGCCGTAGATGTACATGGCCCGGCCTTGCGGCGTGGTGATCGGGCTGCTGACGCCGTATCCGGCCCCGGCCAGCATGTTGGCCGCAGTGGCCAGCCAGCAGGTGTTGTTCGGATACGATTTGTCCACGTCGGGGGGCGATGTCATTTTGAGGTAATACGCCGAGCCCGCGCTTGGGCACAACATGACCGCCAATAATAGGAAACCTATGAACGGGACGATGTTCCGCCGATTCATGATTCGCTCACTTACTCCCCGTTAGGAATTGATCTGGGGGGGGATCGCAGCGACCAGGATATGAACGATTGAATGCCGTCTTCCGGTTGGTGTGTGGATCGGAGTTTGAGCAGGGAAGGCGGGTTAGTGACGGGCGGAATTATACCACAAGCGAGCCAGGGAAATAAAGACGGAGAGGGGGAACAGCCGCTGCCCGCGGCCTCGAAGGCGCCCGCGGGGCACCCGTCTCCCGCGGGTCGATCGCCGCGGTAATTCGATGCAATGGCCGCACTTGACGCCCCGTCTTGGTTTTGCTATCTTTCTTCGCTAAGTTAGAACTGCGCGATTGTCACCCACACGAATCCAAAGCATAGGAACGCAGCCCATGAGCCGGATCATCAAGAAACGCGAGCTCGTTAAAGATATTTTCGAAATGGTCATCGAGGCCCCGCTCATCGCCGCCAAGGCCGAGCCGGGGCACTTCGTCCTGGCCATGCCCGAAGAGAGGGGAGAACGGATCCCCCTCACCATCGCCGATTTCGATCGCAAGGCGGGGACGATCACGCTCGTCATTATGGTCGTCGGCACCACGAGCATGAAAACGACACGGCTCCCCGAGGGGGGGACCCTCTATGCGCTCGTCGGCCCGCTCGGACACCCCTCCGATATCGAGAACTTCGGGACCGTCATTATGGTGGCCGGCGGCGTGGGAACGGCGCCGATCTACCCCATCGCCCGGCGTCTCCATGAGGTGGGGAATCGCGTCATATCGATACACGGCGCGAGGTCCAAGAGCCTCCTCTTCTGGGAGGAGAAAATCGCTTCGGTGTCCGACGAGCACGTCATCACCACCGATGACGGGACTTACGGCCGGAAGGGCCTCGTCACCGAGCCGCTCAAGGAAATTCTCGAGAACGATCGCGATAAGAAAATCGGCTGCGTGTACGCGATCGGCCCCGCGATCATGATGAAGTTCTGCGCGCTCACCACGAAGCCTTTCGGCGTGCGCACCATCGCGAGCCTGAACTCGGTCATGGTCGATGGAACGGGGATGTGCGGCGGGTGTCGGGTGTCCATCGGCGGCAAGACGCAATTCACATGCGTCGATGGCCCCGAGTTCGACGCCCACGTCGTGGATTGGGACACGCTCATGAAGCGCCAGAAGATCTACATCAAAGAGGAAAAGTGCTCGCTGGATAAATACATCGAGGAGGCTGGGATCAAGTGAGCGACACCGAAGAGAAGAAGAAGCCTGAAAAGAAAAAGATCATTCCGAAGAAGACTCCGATGCCGGAGCAGGACCCGAAGGTCCGCGCGCACAATTTCGACGAAGTCCCCTTCGGGTACACGCCGGAGCAGGCGCAGATGGAGGCGGCCAGGTGCATCCAGTGCAAGAAGCCTTCCTGCATGAATGGGTGCCCGGTGAACGTCGATATTCCCGGTTTCATCAAGCTCATCGTCGCGGGCGATTACGTCGGAGCGGCACGGAAGATCAAGGAGACCAACTGCCTCCCCGCGATCTGCGGGAGAGTATGCCCGCAGGAGACCCAGTGTGAGGTGGAGTGTTCGCTCGCAAAGAAATTCGAGCCGGTCGCCATCGGGCGTCTCGAACGCTTCGCCGCCGACTACGAGCGCGACCACAACTTGATCGAGCTCCCTGCGAAACAAGCGCCCAGAGGGAAGAAGATCGCCGTCGTCGGTTGCGGGCCCGCGGGGCTAACCGTGGCGGGGGACCTCGTCGTGCTGGGTTTCGAGGTGACGATCTTCGAAGCGTTCCACAGGCCCGGCGGCGTTCTCATGTACGGAATTCCTGAGTTCCGTCTGCCGAAGAAGATCGTCGAGAAAGAAGTCGAGTACCTCGAGAACCTCGGCGTCACCATCGATTTCAACCAGGTGATCGGCAGGTCGATCACGATACAGGAGCTTTTCGAAAAGCACGGCTACTCGGCCGTATTCATCGGTGTGGGCGCGGGGCTTCCGAGCTTCATGGGAATTCCGGGCGAGGAACTCGGCGGCGTTTATTCCGCCAACGAATACCTCACCAGGTCCAATCTCATGAAGGCGTTCCTCTTCCCCGATTTCGACACGCCGATCGTAAAGGGCAGGACCGTGTGCGTCATCGGCGGCGGCAACGTCGCCATGGATTCCGCGCGCACCGCGCTCCGGCTGGGCGCCGACAACGTGTACATCGTCTACCGCCGGTCGCGCACGGAACTCCCCGCGCGCGCCGAAGAGATCCACCACGCCGAACAAGAAGGCATCATCTTCAAGTTGCTCTCGAGTCCCGTCGAGATCATGGGCGACGAGAGGGGCATGGTGAAGAGCATCAAGTGCCAGGAGATGGAACTGGGCGAGCCCGACGCCTCGGGGAGAAGGAGACCGATTCCGAAGAAAGACGCTTACTTCACGATCGACTCCGACCTCGTCATCATGGCCATTGGAGGGAACGCGAACCCGCTCCTCACAAAATCGGTTCCCGGTCTCGAACTCAACAAGTGGGGCAACATCGTCGCCGACGTGAACGGAAGGACTTCTATCCCCCGCGTCTGGGCGGGCGGCGACATCGTCACGGGAAGCGCCACCGTGATCGAGGCGATGGGCGCGGGAAAGAAGTCGGCCGCCGACATCTACAAGTTCCTGTCCGACTCGGACGCGCCGGAGACAGCCGTCGCGGCCTGGCGTTGACGCGCCGCGCTTCCGCGACTCCGTTCATTTTATCGTCCGCCGGTTGATCAGCACCGTGACCAATCCCTTGCGGTCCTTGCTTTCGGGGTAGTAGATGACCATGTCGGAATAGCCGTCTTCGTTGAGATCCTGGCTCGACAGCTCGCCGAAGGCGTCGGCCGGCACTTTCGCCACCGGCTTGTTCGACAACAGCGTCTTCTTGTCGCCCGCGATTCCGAGGTAGATCGAGAGCTCGTTTTCACTGGTCGCGAACACGAAATCCTTCCGCTTGTCGCCGTTGAAGTCCCCGTCGATATCCAACGCCTGCGTGTCCGACTGCCCCGAGAAATCGATTTTCAGTTTGACCTCTTTGGTGAAGTCCGGCTTGTCCGCGAATTTGTTGTTTTCGTTCAACAAGAAGATGTTGAATTTGATCGGCACAGATTTG
>JBGSIK010000402.1:0-6655 GCA_041742575.1 Candidatus Krumholzibacteriia bacterium | reverse complement strand
CTCCGCTCCCGCCCGTGGCGTACTCGTTGTGGGGTGCGAAGTGACACACAGGATCGTAGCCCCAGTAGTTGCGAAGCCCTTGCTCGACCAGGAAACGGCGGTGGATGAACTGCTGAATCGGCAAGAGCTCCACCGCGGTGACGCCGAGCTTGGCGAGGTGCGCGATGGAAGCCGGATGCGCGAGCCCCGCGTACGTGCCTCGAAGCTTGGGTGGAATCTCCGGGCGTTCGATCGTGAGCCCTTTGACGTGCACTTCGTAGAGGATCGTGTCCTCGATTCTCGTCTTGGGAGACCGGTCATCTCCCCAATCGAAACGCGAATCGATCACGACCGATTTGGGCACATAAGGTGCGGTGTCCTCGCGGTTCGGCGGGGCGGTGAGGTCGTTGGGATTGCAGGGGAACAGCGAATCGTGCCACTGCACACCGCCGTCCACCGCCTTCGCATACGGATCGAGGAGCAGTTTTTCCGGAGCGCACAGGTGCCCCGCCGAGGGGTTCCAGGGACCGTGGACTCGGAACCCGTAACGCTGGCCGGGTCGTATGGAGTCGAAGTAGCCGTGCCAGAGTGGACCCGTGTGGCCGGGCAGCGCGAACTTCCGCTCGGCGCCTTTTTCACCGAAGAAGCAGACTTCTATTTTGTCGGCTACAGAGGAGAAGACGGAGAAGTTGGTGCCCCGCCCGTCGAACGTGCTTCCCAGTGGTTGCGCCCGGCCTTCCGATACGCGCACGTCGTCGCTCACGTTCACGTCCGCCCGTAGATCTCGGCGAGCCCCGCGAGGCGTTCTGCAAGCTCAGGTGTCGCCTGTCCCGGACGGAGCCGCCATTTCCAGTTGCCTGTTTCCACAGCGGGTTGGTTCATCCGTGCTTCTGCACCCAAGCCGAGAACATCCTGCATCGGAATGACCACCTGTCTACAAACGGACATCATGGCGATCCGTATCAGGTCCCAGTTCACCTGCGCCCCCGACGGGACGATGCCGAGATAATCGCTCAGTTTCGCCTGTTGCCCGGCGCTCGCTTCCGTCTCGAACCAGCCCCGGACGGTGTTGTTGTCGTGCGTGCCCGTGTAGAGCACGGCGTTCGGCACGTGGTTGTGGAGGGAATACGGATTGGTAGCGCTGTCACCGTCGAAGGCGAAGAGCAACACCTTCATCCCGGGAAGCTCGTACCGTTGGATGAGCTCGCGGACATCCGCCGTGATGAGTCCCAGGTCCTCCGCAACGAGCGGCGGGAACGGCCAGTGCTTGAGCAGCGTCTGGAAGAAGGCATCGCCCGGACCCGGCACCCACTTGCCTGCCTCGGCCGTCTTGTGGTGCGCGGGGACTTCCCAGTACGCGGAGAAGCCCCGGAAATGGTCGATGCGCAGGATGTCGAAGAGCTCGAGGTTCTTCCTCATGCGCGCGATCCACCACGCGTATCCCGTCTTTGCGTGCGTGTCCCAGTCGTACACGGGACTGTTCCACAACTGGCCGGTCGCGCTGAAAACATCGGGCGGCACGCCGGCGACGAACGACGGCCGCTTCGACGCGTCCAGTTTGAATAGCGAAGGATGCACCCAGAGATCGGCGCTGTCGCGGCCGACGTAGAAGGGAAGATCGCCGATGATCTGGACCCCGCGCTCGTTCGCATATCGTTTGAGGCGGAGCCACTGTTCGGCAAAGAGGTACTGGAAGAACTTCTCGCGCCTGACCGCGCCGCCGAGTTCTCGCCCGATGCCTTCGAGACTCGAGCGCTCGCGGTCCCGTATGGGCGCGGGCCAATCCGTCCATTCTTTGTCGGGATGTTGATTCCGAAGCGCGGTGAAAAAAGCGTAGTCATCGAGCCACGAGGCATTCTGCGCGCAAAATGCTTCGAAGCCCCACATGCGCGCCGGACCGCCGGTGACAAAGCGATCGTAGGCGCGGTCGAGCAATTGACGTTTCCAGGAGATAGCCTGTGTGTAGTCGACGCGGTCTTCCGGGAACGCGGGCACCCCGCGCAGTTCGTCGTCGGTCACGAGCCCCTCGTCGTGAAGAAGCGCGGGGCTCACGAACAACGGGTTGCCGCCGAAGGCCGACCCGGCTTGGTAGGGGGATTGGTGCCCTTTCGCTGTAGTGGGATTGAGGGGCAGGACCTGCCAGAAGCCCTGGCGCGCTGCTACGAGAAAATCGATCCACCGAAATGCTTCGGGGCCGAGGTCCCCCACGCCGTACTCCGAAGGCAGTGAGGATACGTGAAGCATGATGCCGCTTGCCCGTTTTCTAAGCACTGGTCTCCGCCTCCCCGCGGCTCAATCGCGCGCGCCTTCGATGGCGCGCAGCAGATGCTCCGCTCGGTTGGTCCGTTCGTACAGTCTGGGGACCCAGGCGTCGCCCCAGAACAGAAAACAGCTCGTCTCGCTCTCGAGTATGATCCGGCGCGCTTCTTCGAGCCGGCGTTTCGTCTCGCCCGCGGGCTCTCGTCCTCGAAGGGCCCAATACCGGCGACTCACATCGAATATCTTCTCGATCGCCCGGCGCCGTGTCTCCGAACCCGCCCACTGCGAGAAATCGTAACCCGAAGTGGTTGCCACATTCCACGCGCCGGTCCTGACGAAAACCTCCGCCTGGGGCGGATAGCGCTTCAAGTAATCCGAAATGAGCACGGGGTGGATGGGAGACTCCCCCGATTGCACGCGTTGGATGAAGGGCGCGAAGAAGTGCCCGAAGAAACTGGCTTCCTCCGCCATGTTGCGGAACCACCCGCCGTTCTCTCCGTCGGACCACGTCGTTACGAGCGGCGGAGGCGCGCTCCGTGAAGACGACCCGGCTGAAAACGACCGGGCCGGGGACGTCTCGGCCGAAGCTGGCGTGGCCCTGCGTGTGACCTCGCCCACGAACCAGCCCGTGTCCAAGCCGCTCTCCTGAGCGTTGGATATGTCGCGGTCGCGGGGAATCACAGTGATCTTCGCCCCCCCTCGTCGCGCGACATACGGCCGGTAGGTATCGAGCGGAGTCTTTTCGTCCGCCGCCTTGACATGGACTCCGTCCACGACCACGTATTCGTATCCCGCCTTCGCGAGAGCCGGAACCATTTCCATGTCGAACGCCATCTCCGGCGGCCAGAATCCCCGCGGCTCCCGCCCGAACGTGTCGGCCATGATCTGCCGCCCATAATTGAGCTGGTCGTCCCAGTCCTCCCGCGGGATGAGCGGAAAAATGGGATGGTAGTAGCCCATTCCGACGAGCTCGATGTTCTTCGCCTCGCGGTAACTTTCGAGAACGGCGGGGATGTCCACGAACTTCCGGTACCTGTCGATGATGTCGGGCGACCGCATCTGCTCCAGCAGAATCCCGGAGAATCCCACATGGATGCGGGCGGTGCCCGCAAAGTTCCGCGCGTAACGGGGGACCCTCTCGTAGCAGCGGATGATCTGCTGCGCTTCCCACTCGTTCTCATCGATCAAGAGGCGTAGGTTGCCCGGCGGCTGGTGCATGTGCAGCCCGAGCGCGTGGTACATCGCTGCTGGAGATAATTCGTGGTCGCCGGTCGCCTTGGTGTTCATCTCCACACCCTCCACCCGTTACATCCGGCCGTCGAGGACCTGGCTGTCGGTGGCGTTGAAGGACGATGTGGTATCGCCGGCGGCGGGAACATAGCAGCTCTTCACGTACTCGGTCACCATCCGGTGACTGCTGAACCGCCAGGCCAACGTCTTGAGAGCGGTCTTCTGCCGCCGGATCCATTCACGAGGGACACCGTCTTCGTCCCGATTGTAGAACATGGGTATGACCTCGTTCTCGAGGACATGGAATAGCGATCCGAGGTCGATCTGGTCCTGTTGTTGCCAGTCTCCGTGCTCGCCGCCTTCGCCGATGGCGAAACCGTTCATGCCGTCGTAACCCTCGGCCCACCACCCATCTAGGACGGAAAGGTGGAGCGCGCCGTTGATGACCGCCTTCATGCCGCTGGTGCCACACGCCTCCAGGGGACGCCGCGGGGTATTGAGCCACAGGTCCACTCCCTGCACGAGCGCGCGGGTGATATTGATGTCGTAGTCCTCGATGAAAACGATTTTCCCCACAAAGCGGGGATCGCGCGAGACGGCGAAGATCCTCTGGATCATACTCTTGCCTTCTTCGTCGCGCGGATGCGCCTTGCCGGAATAG
The DNA here is from genome assembly GCA_041742575.1 of Candidatus Krumholzibacteriia bacterium. GTDB lineage: Bacteria > Krumholzibacteriota > Krumholzibacteriia > WVZY01 > JAKEHA01 > JBGSIK01. The sequence goes on along the minus strand of JBGSIK010000402.1, from coordinate 2,526 downwards.
ATGATCTGCACCGGTCTGTCGGGGTTGTTGACCATGCGGTCGAGACGATTGGTATCGCGCAACAGGAGATCGAGGCGCTTGTAGGGCGTGAACCGCCGGGCAGCCCCGATCGTGAGCGCCCATTCATTGAGGAACGGCTGTTGCGGATTTCGTGTCGGATCGGCCTCACCCCGGGCTTCGTATTGCTTGCGCACGCGGGCGCGGGTAAAATCGAGCAACCGACCCCTCAGGATCTCATTCAATTCCCAGAGCTCTTCGTCGTACATCTCATCGATCGGCTCCCAAACCTTGGGATCGTGCATATGCTCTTGCCAGTCCTCGCCCAACCACCGTCGGTAGAGGCGGTCCATTTCGGAGGCGAGCCATGTCCCCACATGGATGCCGTTGGTGATATGGGCGATCGGGATCTCCTCGATCGCCCTCGACGGCCAGATGGACCGCCACATGTTCCTGCTGATCCGCCGGTGAACGTTGGACACCGCGTTCCGGTACCGCGACATCTTCAGACCGAGAACCGTCATGCAAAACGTTTCCTCCCCGTCGGACGGATTTGTGCGGCCAAGGGCCATGAACTCATCCAGAGAGAGTCCGAGCTGCTCCCGCAGGGGACCGAGAGTCTCCTCGACGAGTGAGGACTCGAACCGGTCGTGCCCGGCGGGGACCGGCGTGTGCGTCGTGAAAACCGTGGACGAGGTCGCGAACTCGCGAACGTTGTCGAACGGTTGCCCGTCGCGCTCCATCAGCCATCGGGCCAACTCCAGCGAGGCGAAGGCGCTATGCCCCTCGTTGAGATGGACCACGCCGGGCTGAATACCCATATTGTGGAGCGCGCGCATGCCGCCCACCCCGAGTACCAGTTCCTGCCGGATCCGGACACGGCTGTCCCCGCCGTAGAGTTGCGCGGTCAGCTGCCGGATCTCGTCGGTGTTTTCCTCGACGTTGGTGTCGAGCAGAATGAGCCGGCAACGCCCCACGCGCGCCGTCCATACCCGAACGTGGATCGCCTGTTCGTTGGCCGTTTCCAGAACGATCTTCAGGGGTTCGCCCTTGTAGTCGTTGGCGATCTCGAGTGGGAGCAGCTCCACGTCGGCGTCGAAATAGTGCTCCTGTTGCCAGCCGTTGCCGTCGAGGCTCTGATTGAAATACCCTTTGGCGTAGAGCAATCCCACACCAATCAAGGGAACGTCGAGGTCCGACGCGGCTTTCAGATGGTCCCCGGACAGCACTCCGAGGCCCCCGGAGTAGATGGGAAGAGATTCGTGAAGACCGAACTCGGCGGAAAAATACGCCACCGGCCTTATTCGCAGCGAACGAACGTTCCGGCGGCCCCAGGTGTTTTCGGTTTCAAGATAGTCGCGCAGTGTGTAGTAGGCCCTCGTGATGCGGGATCCCAGCGCTCTGGTCGTGGCCCGTTGTTCCAGAAACTCGTCGGATAGGCGGTCGAGGAACGCCAGCGGGTTGCGGCTAAGACTCCTCCACAGCTCGGGTTCCAGGTCCTGAAAGATGTGGTAAACGTCGGCGTGCCACGTCCAGTAGAGATTACGCGCCAGCTCGATCAATCTTGTCCGCAATTCCAAGTGTTTCACCTCTCGGCTGTTCGTACGAGCCCTCGTTCATGCGTTCCACCAGTTCAAATCCACGTTCGGGAACACGACGTCGTGGATTTCGGCGTCCCGTATTTCGAATTTCTCCACTTCCGACATCTTGTTCAGATAGCCGGAGTCGGCGTTCAGTCTCTCCGCGATGTCGGCGATGGATTCGAAACGGCCGGCGTGTTGCATGAAACGTTTGATACCGTAGTCCACGGCCTGGTCACGCGCGATGACGAACGGCCAGTCACTGGCCTGCAGGAGCAGCAGCTCGCGACCGAGCTTTTCCAGGATTTCCCGGAGGTCCGCCCGTTGCCGCCACGGCAGGTTATAGGTCAGCTTGCCGAAGATCCCCTCCAGGCGGTACTCGACCTCCCATATCCACTTGACCCGATCGTTGACCCAGACGCGGTGGTCACCGCCGTCCCCCCACGAACCTTCGGGGAGCGCGACGGCCTTGTCGGGCTGGTGTCTCTCCAGGAATTCGGCGGTCGTGCACAAGTCCACGTCGGGATCTGCGTTCAGGGAAAGGAGCACATCCCGCAGGAATTGCGGGCCCTCGAACCACCAGTGGCCGAAGAGCTCGGCGTCGAAAGACGCCACCACCACTCCGTGGCGGCCGGTGCGATGGTGGTAGTCCCACAGTCTCTGCCTCACCTGGGTGCAGAAGTGACTCACGTGCTCGTGGATCTTGCCCGGGATGTCCTGCGGGTAGTAGGGTTGTTTGCCGCCGAGGTCGAACTTCCTGGAAGTGACCTTCCAGTATCTCAATCCCCGCCGTTCCCCGTGCTTCTTGTGGAATTCGAGATAGACGCCATCCCCGGGATAGCCAATGTCGGCCGACCACACCTTCTCGCAGATCGACGGGTCACGGGCGAAGGCCACCGCGCCGCCGGGGCCGGTCCCGTCGCTCGCCACGCGCGCCGGTTCCTGCACC
>JBGSIK010000401.1:0-5247 GCA_041742575.1 Candidatus Krumholzibacteriia bacterium | reverse complement strand
ATCCCCGGCGCGGTCGCGGCACCAGGCGACACACACGCGCGGTGATCATCCCGGTGCGGAGTCCGATCCGTTCTTGCGGCAGCTGGTGTGGCGTGAGTTCAGCTATCACCTGCTTCACCACTTCCCGCACACTGCGACTCGCCCCCTGCGCGAGGCATTCGAACGCTTTCCCTGGCGCGAGGACACGGAAGGACTCCACGCATGGACGAAAGGGAAGACGGGATACCCGATCGTGGACGCGGGCATGCGCGAGCTCTGGGCGACGGGCTGGATGCACAACCGCGTCCGCATGATCGTCGCGTCGTTTCTGGTGAAGGACCTCATGGTCCACTGGATCGAGGGCGCGCGCTGGTTCTGGGACACGCTCGTCGACGCCGATCTCGCCAACAACACCATGGGATGGCAATGGACAGCGGGAAGCGGGGCGGACGCGGCGCCGTACTTCCGCATATTCAATCCCGTAGGCCAGGGACGGAAGTTCGACCCCGAGGGTGATTACGTCCGCCGGTGGGTGCCGGAGCTGGCCGCCCTTCCGGCCGAGCATATTCATGAACCGTGGCGCGCACCCGCCGCTGTGCTCCGCGCGGCCTCGATTGAGATTGGGAAGACGTACCCGGCACCCATCGTGGATCACGCGAGGGCCCGGGACCGCGCCCTCGCAGCATTCGAGAAAACCAAGAGATAGGGTGATTGAGGCGAGTGGGCCTTTTGACGGCCAATGTCGAACAGTGTGAGGCGCGGCGGGTGGCGCCGATGGGGCCCCCAAAGCGAGCGCAGCGTTAGCGAGCACGCGTGGGGTAATCGGCGACAGGACCCGCCGCGCCTTAAAAACCGGACCCGCGGCGCCATTTGATAAAATGAAAACGTACGAGCTCGAAAAAACGCAAATCATCGACCGGCCGCTCGAAGAGGTGTTCGCCTTTTTCGCCGACGCACGGAACCTCGCCGTGCTCACACCCGGTTGGCTCAAGTTCGAGATCCTCGCCAAGGGTCCCATCCAAATGACGCCCGGCGCGCGCATCGATTACAAAATCACACTGCGCGGCATTCCGATGCGGTGGCAGAGCGAGATCACGGTGTGGGATCCGCCCTACGGTTTCGTCGACGAGCAGCGCCGCGGCCCCTACCGTTCCTGGGTGCACACGCACGCCTTCGAGGCCATCGACCCCGGCCGGACGCGCGTGCGCGACCACGTCCGGTACAGCGTCCCCGGAGGCGCCGTCGTTCACCGGCTCTTTGTCGCGCGCGATGTCGGGCGGATCTTTTCTTACCGCGCGCTAAAACTGGAAGAGATCTTCCGCCGTGGAGGGGGAAGGAGCGACCCGTGACGCCCGAGCGGAAGTTTCCCGTCGGCATCAGCTCGTGTCTCCTCGGCGAGGCGGTGCGCTATGACGGGGGACACAAATACGATCGTTTCCTCGCGGATGTGCTTGGTGACTTCGTGGAATGGGTGCCGGTCTGTCCCGAGGTGGGGGCGGGATTCGGCGTCCCGCGCGAACCCTGCCGTCTCGCGCGCGCCGGGGACGACGTGCGCATGATCGGCAACGAAACCGCAAGGGACGTGACCGCCGGGATCCGTGTCTACGCCGCGCGCGAGATGGACCGGCTGGAGCCGTTGCGGCTCCGGGGATACGTGCTCAAGAAAAACTCGCCGAGTTGCGGCATAGAGAGCGTCCCCGTGTACGGCGAGAACCAATCTCCATCGCTCGATGGCGTCGGCCTTTACGCGCGCGCCCTCATGGACCGCTTCCCACTGCTCCCCGTCGAAGATGAGGGCCGCCTCAATGATCCCCGCGTCCGCGAGAACTTCATCGTGCGCCTCTTTGCGTACGACCGTTGGATCCGGCTCGAGGCCGCCGGGCCGAAACCGAAGGACATCGTGGCGTTTCACGCCCAGCACAAGATGCTGGTCCTCGCACACAGTCCCCGGCACTATATTGCCCTGGGGCGCCTGACGGCCAAGGCCGGGGCCATGCCGATGCCGGAACTCCTCACCGCGTACGAGACCGGCCTCATGACCGGGCTTCGAGAGTTCGCTTCGCGAGGCCGCCATGCGAATGCCCTCGAGCACCTCGCCGGATTCGTCAAAGAATCGCTCGACCCCGAGGTCAAAGCCGAGCTACACGCAGCGATCCGCGAATACCGTCTGGGGCAGGCGCCGCTCGTCACACCGCTCACCCTGCTTCAGCGCCATCTCGCGCACCTCCGCAACGATTGGGCGGAGGCGCAGGTGTACCTCGAGCCTCTTCCAAACGAGCTGGCGCTGCGGATGTCCATGTGAGCGCCGCCGGCCTGTGGCACTGGACCGGCCTCCCGACCATCCCAGATTCCACTTGTAGCACGGAGGACGGCGCGCGTTACAATCGGGACGCGGCCGCGCTGCGGCTGCGCCGCGGTTACACCGCAGTCACAAGCGTGAAGTTCATGCCTTGAATCGAAAGGACCGGAAGATGAGAATCCTCGCCGCTGTTACTCTGGCCCTCCTGCTCATCGCTTTGCTCGCCACGCCGGCCGCGCAGGCGGCGAAGTGGGAGCCATACAAGTTCAAGGGGAATGAGAAGTACGAGTTCAAGATCACGTACACGCAGGATGGAAAGCCGGCCGAAGCGCATTACGCGATCGACATACGGGCTACCGGCAAGAAGAACGCCGACGGGGAGGCGCTATTCGAAATCACGTCCACCTCACAATCGCCGGCCACCAAGTTGGGCGCGGAGACGATGCTCGGTCCGTGGAGTTTCTCCGGTGGTCTTATCTCGATGCTTTTCCTCAACCCCGCCCACGCGTACATGTTCACACAACTCGATCTCGCGCCGGGAAAGAAGATGGACTACCACGGCACCGGTGTGGTGAAGGTGACGAAGAAGGAAACGATCGGCGGCCGTGAAGGATTGATCTGCCAGTTGTACGCCTCTGAAGACGAAGGCGGGGCGCTCCTCACCGAATGGACCATCGACCCGGCCCTCGCGCTCCCGATCAAGAGTTTCCTCTACGAGAACGGCAAGGTCACGGACCGGATCGAGCTCATCAAGTACGCGACGTATTGACGACAAAAGCGCTGGTAGATATGCGCGCGCATGTGGTATCTTCGGGAACTCATTTCATCAACTATAACCGCAAGGAGGAGCCATCATGGCGGAGAACGTATACAAGAAGATAGAACTCACCGGCGCATCGAACAAAAGCATCGAGGATGCGATCGACACGGCCATCAAGAAAGCCTCTGCGACGGTGCGCAACATGCGCTGGTTCGAGGTGACCGAGATCCGCGGCACCATCACGGGCGAGAAGCCCTCGCAGTGGCAGGTGTCCCTCAAGGTTGGCTTCACGGTCGAATAACCCGAAACCGGGACTCACGAAAGAGCTTGCGCGGCGGGCACGCGGGTTGCTTATTACCCCATATAACGCTCTCGAATTGTGGATCCCGCGCGTGGCCCAGGGCGGGCCGAAGACGCAACTTTATACACGACAGCAAGATAGATGCCAAAGCCGCAGCAGCTCACCTACGTCGGCCACGCGACCGTCCTCATCGAGATGGATGGCGTTCGGTTACTCACCGACCCCATTTTGCGAAACCGCGTCGGGGCCATCCGGCGGCACGCTGCGTCCGTGGATCCCTCGATGCAGAGAGATCTGGACGCGGTGCTCATCTCGCATCTTCATCTCGATCACTTCGACCTCCCGTCCCTGCGCATGCTCGACCGCTCGACGCGTCTGATCGCGCCCGCCGGCACAGCCGATGCGCTCTACGGCGAAGGATTCGAGAATATCGAAGAGATCCGGATCGCCGATTCCATTCGCGTGGGACCGGTGAAGCTCACGGCCACGTACGCTCATCACCACGGCGGCCGGTATCCGTTCGGGCCGTCATTGAATTGCGTCGGATACCTCATTCGCGGCTCCTCGACCGTCTACTTCGCGGGTGACACCGACATCTTCCCCGAGATGACGGAATACAGCGACGACCTGGACCTGGCGCTTCTCCCGGTATGGGGGTGGGGGCCCACGCTCGGCGAAGGGCATCTCTGCCCGCGGAAAGCGGCGGATTCGCTGGCGCTTCTCCGCCCCAAGATGGCGGTACCGATCCACTGGGGAACATTCGCGCCCATCGGCATGGGGTGGCTGCGCCCCGCGTTCCTGTACGACCCGCCTCATGCGTTCCGCGGACATGCGACCGATGTCGCGCCCGACGTCGACGTCCGCGTCGTATCCCCTGGCAATTTCACGCAATTCGGGCAATAATCACCGCGTGATCCAAGTATCGCGCCGCTCCATCATCGTTCTGCTGCGGCGGGTTCTGCTGGTTTGGGCGACTGAGGTCGTGGGCCTCTGGTTGCTCGCGCGGGCGCTGCCGGGCCTGGCGGTCGACAGTGTGACCACCGCCGTCTGGGCGGTGGCCGTGATCGCTCTTCTCAACGCAATCGTGAGACCGCTCCTGCTGGTGCTCACGCTGCCCTTCACCGTACTTTCGTTCGGACTTCTCACCCTGGTGCTGAATGCGTTCATCATCGTCCTTGCCGGGCAGATGGTGGGGGGCTTCCACGTATCCGATATCGGCGCGGCCATGATCGCCGCGCTGGGGCTCGCGGTCATCAACACGCTCATCACGAGCGTGCTCGCCTTCCACGACGAGGACTCGGTCTACCGGAACATCGTCCGGCGCATCGCCCGCCGCGGCGCGCCGCGTCCGGCGCCGCAGGACCCTGTGAAGCCGGGTCTCATGGTGATTGAGATCGACGGGCTCTCCACGGTCGTTCTGAAGGAGGCCATATCGCGCGGCTATATGCCCACCCTCGCGCGCTGGCTGCGGAACGGAAGCCACCGGCTCACCGGCTGGGACTGCGGGTTGCCGTCGCAAACATCATCCAGCCAGGCCGGGATCCTCTGCGGCAACAACTTCGACATCCCGGCGTTCCGCTGGTACGAGAAGGAACGCGCGAAGCTCATGGTGTCGAACAATCTGCGCGACGCCACCGAGATCGAGCGGCGGGTATCCAACGGCGAGGGCCTCCTGCGCAACGGCGGATACAGCCTGGGGAATCTCATCTCCGGTGACGCGACGCGTTGCGTCCTCACGATGAGCACGGCCATGGATCCCGCCCGATGCGTCCGGGAAGGTTACAATAGTTTCTTCTTCGCCCTGGTCGATCCGTACCACATCTCGCGCGCGTTCGTGCTCTCGTTGGCCGATATAATGGTGGAACTGGTGGAGGCGTTCGTGCAGCGCGTCGCGGCGGTTCGCCCCCG
>JBGSIK010000400.1:0-3253 GCA_041742575.1 Candidatus Krumholzibacteriia bacterium | reverse complement strand
GTCGATCAGGGAGACGTCCGCGCCGTGCGAAGCGACGGCGTCGAATCGAGCCGCGACCGTACCGCGGGGCATATACACCACGGCGCTGCAGCCAAGTCGTTCCGCCGCCCACGCGACCGCTCGTCCGTGGTTACCATCGGTGGCCGTGCAAACGGTCATTTTCCGGAGCTGTTTGCGTATTTGTCCAGGTGCGAACGCTTTGAACGTCGCCTTCTCCGGCTCGAGTCCCAGACGCTCGGCGAGCACGGTTGCTACCGCGTAGCTCGCCCCCAACACCTTGAACGCCTTGAGGCCAAACCGCTTCGACTCATCTTTGACCCAGACTTCCGTCACTCCCAGGCGGCCCGCCAGTCCGGGCAACCTCACTAGAGGCGTGGGCGTGTATCCCGGCAACGTTCTGTGGAAGCGCCGGGCGGCCCGGGCCGACTCGGGCGAGAAAACGGAGGTGGACGTCTTTTCTTGGCGCGGAACGCGCGCGGCACTGTTGGCGACGAAAGATATGTCTGTCCGGTCTGTCATGGCGCCCCCCGAACTCCTTCACTCTACCTTGCCGTGCCGCGCGCTCGCAAGCCAACTCGTCGATCATCGCGCCGTTGTTGCGTCACCGGCGGGGAGCGGGCGGCCACCCCCGGTTTCATCGCGTCCTTTTCGACCTTTTGGGATGGGGGCGGGTTTGCTTATAATGCAAGCGGAACGTAGGTTCGATGAACGGCGTACCCATTGCTTCTCTCGTGCTGCCTGCGGTCGAGGCCAGCGCCGGAAACGGCAGAAAGAGACACCGATGCGCGTTTCAATAAAATATTGTGTTCCTTGAAACTACAAACCTCAGGCCCTCAGGTTGAAGGCCACTCTGGAAAAGGAATTCCCGGGCATCGAGGTCGAGATCATCGAATCGTCCGGGGGTGCGTTCGAAGTCACCGCGGACGGCAAGCTCGTATTCTCGAAGCTCGAGTTGGGGCGCTTCCCGCAGGAAACCGAGATCGTCGAAACGCTGCGTTGAGTCCCACAATTCAAGTCGTGGTCGCGGAATCAGTCGCGGGGAGGAGGGGCGAATGTCGCGCACATACACCATCACCGGAGCGTCCGGGAACATCGGGCGCGTGATTGCCGAGCAACTGCTGGAGCAGCGTTACACGGTTCGTGTCTTCGGGCGAAACGAGGAAAGGCTGCAGGCCCTCGTCGAAGCCGGGGCGAAGCCGTTCGTGGGCGACCTCGAAGATACGAAGCTGCTCACCGAAGCGTATCGTGGCGCGGATGCCGTCTTTGCCATGATTCCACCGAATCTCCAGTCGGAGGACTACATCGGTTACGCCGGCCGGATCTCCAAAGCACACGTTGGAGCTGTTCGGAAGGCGGGGGTCAAACGCGTTGTCGCGTTGAGCAGCATCGGCGCGCATCTCGCCGAAGGCACGGGTGTCGTTCGAGTGCTCCACAACTTCGAGAACGATCTCGCCGCGCTCGAGGGCTGCGACGTTCTCGTGCTGCGCCCAGGTTACTTCATGGACAATATCCTGGTGCAAGCGCAGATCATCAAAGTATTCGGCTTCGCCGCTTCGCCGGTGAATGGAGATGTCGTCATTCCGGTCGTGCACACCCGCGACATCGGCGAGATGGCGGCGGCGCGTCTCGCGAATCTCAGGATCTCCGGCCGCGCGATCGAGTACGTTCTGGGCGAACGCGACATCACCTACAGTGAAATCGTCGACGTTCTCGGCAAAGCGATCGGCAAGCCGGGCCTCAAGTACGTGCAGTTGCCCGGGGACCAGGCGGTCATGGGGATGACGCAGATGGGAATATCCCGCCCGACGGCGGGGCTTCTCGTGGAACTCGCGGACGCCATCAACGATGGACGGCTGCTCAGCCAACACCGGCGTACGCCGGCCAACACGACGTGGACGTCGATCGAGGAATTCTCGAAAATGTTCGCCGACGTGTACGCCCGATGAGTGCGGCGGAGGGCGGTGACGTCTCCTCGCGGCTGCGTTGCGGCGCGCAGCCCGCTTCTTGAGTCCATCGATCTCGAAGGGGGGTGGAGTGGCTTTGCGTGGAGGTTCGCAGCGTGATCCGTGGTTCCCGGAGCAAATCGCCTTCCGGCCCGCAACCGGCTGAATCGCAGCGACTGCATGTGGTCGTACGGGGTGCGGTGCAGGGTGTGGGTTTCCGCCCTTTTGTCTACCGCCTGGCCGCCGAACTTGGGCTCACCGGATGGGTGAACAACACGGCGGAAGGCGTGTACATCGAGGTCGAAGGTCCTGTCGAGCGGCTGCACCAATTCCTGGTGCGGGTATCCCGGGACAAGCCGCCGCTATCCGCTATATACAGCCTCGAGCAAACGTTCCTGGACTATCACGGTTATCGATCGTTCGAGATCGTGGAGAGTAAAGACTCGGGCGTAATCACCGTGCCCGTGCTTCCCGACATTTCCACGTGCCCCGATTGTGTACGTGAGCTTTTCGATCCCAACGACCGCCGTTACCGCTATCCGTTCATCAACTGCACCAACTGCGGCCCTCGCTTCTCGATCATCGAACGGTTGCCCTACGATCGGCCGAACACCACCATGAAGGCGTTCGAAATGTGCCCCGATTGCAGGCGCGAGTACGGCGATCCCTCGAACCGACGCTTCCATGCGCAGCCGAACGCGTGCCCCGGGTGCGGCCCTCGACTGGAGTGGTGGGATCGTGACGGGCGCGCCGTGCAGAAAGCCGACGCTGCGCTGCTGGCAACTGCCGACGCTATCCGGCGGGGCGAGATCGTCGCGGTGAAGGGCGTGGGCGGGTTTCATCTCGTGGTCGATGCGCGCAACGACGAAGCGGTGAGCCGGCTTCGCAGCCGCAAGCATCGCGACGAGAAGCCGTTCGCACTCATGATACCCTCGGCCGAGTTCGCAAGGTCGCACTGCCTTCTGACCGACCTGGAAGCGCACCTGCTGCAGTCGCCGGAATCCCCGATCGTGTTGTTGCGCCGCGCGGGCTCCGGCCCCGTCTCCGAGGCGGTGGCCCCGGGCAACCCCTATTGGGGCGCGATGCTCCCCTACACCCCCCTCCACCATCTGCTCATGGCCGAGCTCGGCTTCCCGATCGTGGCGACCAGCGGCAACATCGCGGAGGAGCCGATCTGTATCGACGAGCACGAAGCGCTGGAACGGTTGGGCGGGATCGCGGACGGATATCTCGTCCACAACCGGCCGATCGTCAGGCACGTGGACGACTCGGTCGTGCGCATGGTGGCCGGGCGGGCGCTGGTGATGAGG
>JBGSIK010000399.1:0-2356 GCA_041742575.1 Candidatus Krumholzibacteriia bacterium | reverse complement strand
CGGCGACGCCGATGCTGATCGATATGGAGCGGAGGTTCCGGGCACAATCGTTGTAGAAGTGTCAGACCTCCTGGGACCTTTCGTGGTAGTTTGTACGGGTCCACCAGGAGGTACCGTTTTGTGGACCGGGATTCGATCATCCGAGAAACGTTTGTGTTGAGGCGCAAGCCGACGGCGGGAAGCACACCGAGCCGTTCACACACCGGCGAGAGCAGCCGCTGCAAGGCGCTCCTTACCGCTCTCATAGTCGCTATCGCTTCACGGCGACCCGCGTCTCACCAAGCATGACGTTCCGGCGTATCTCCCCCGGATCCCGAGGCAGTGGTGGAAGGGATCTCGTTCGCGGCGGTTTTGCGAGTTCGAATCGGATCTCCCGTGAGGCGCGGCGCTGGTTCGCAACGAGCCAGACTTGCGCCGAACCGGCCCACGCGGAATCGCTTTCACCGGGGGATACGCGCAGAACGGCCTCGGAGCCACCGGCGGGAAGGGGCACTGTCCACCATTGCGACCGGCCCTCCTGCGGCTCAGTGCCCGCCGGGACCGCGGCGCCGTCGAGCACGACCGTGAGATCGGGTTGTTTCTTTGCCGTGCAGTCCGCGGCGGGGGAGAGAAGGATTGCAAGGGTGGCGCCGGTCACGGACTCGGATAGAGAGAAACGTGCTATTGCCTTCGATCCGTCCCATTCTTCGAGCGCCACGGCGAAATCATCCGGCAGGTCCGAAGCTGGTACGCCAACCGAATCGGCCGCGAAGGAGAGCGACTCGGCTGAGGCAGGCTTCTCGTCTTGCGTGATCGAGCGAACGGAGCCCGCTTTCAGCAAGACCGCATTCGCGGAAGCGTCGTGATACCGGATGATGCGCTCGCGTTCCGTCTCGGAGACGACGTCGAACACCACGCCGGCCAAAAGCGGCTGGGATGCTTCCTCAATAGGATAGAGCTCGTAGATTGCGGTCTCGAATCCATCGAGCGGCAGATCGATCCGGTCCCCCGCCCGGTGGAGCTTGGGCGAAATCCACCGCGTGGGATAGACGCGCTCGAGGACGAGCGACGAGGCGCCGGCGTCGAGACCGTGCGCGACGGCGAGATCGACGCCGAGAACGGCGGGCCTAATCACGGGATTTCGCGCGGCCACGATTCCGCGCGATCCCTTGAAATGAGCGTACGCGTAGGACTCCCCCTTCATGGGATTACCGCCGACCATCTCGGTGTTCATGAGAATCGGGAATCGTTCGCGCGCCCAGGCCATCGACTTCGCTATCGAAGCCCATTCCCCCTCGGTGAGGATGTCGGGCGATATGTAGAGCTCGTACATCGATACGCCGCGGGCGAAGTAGAGCACCACATCGTCGGTGAATTTGTCGAGCGGCTCGGTCTCGACGCCGACGGAAAAATCCTTTCCCTTGATGATGCCGTGGGTCATGAGGTTCGCGATCGGGAACCATCGATCCTGGATATGGAAGTCGTCGTAGAGGACGAAATCGCGATACGTGATGGAGCCGTCGCGCTTGCTGATCGACGGCACGTCGGCGAAGCCGTAGTCCATCCCTTGCATCCAGATGGTGTTGGCGAAACGCACCCACCAGGGGCTGAGCCACGTGCCGGATGAGATGTTGAGAAAGACACCCGGTTGTTTCTCACGCACGGCGCGGCACATCGCGGATACCGATTCCATCACGGCGCGGCGCGAGTAGATGTCGGTCGGGTGCCCATGGTCGGGCTCGCTACAGGAGAATTGGATTCCGTCCCACTTGAAGTAGCCCACGGCGTCGCGCTCGACGAGATCGGTTACGCGGCGGCGGAGGAGCGCGCCATACTTCGCGCCCGCCACGCACAGCATGTCGCCGACCGTCTCGTAGCCGCTGTCCTTCATCCATCCCAGGCGCCGCGTGCGGAAGGAGTAACCGCCGGTGGGCCCGAACCAGACGCCGAGGTTCATGCCCGTTTTCGCAAGGTCTTCCGCGAGCGGTTTGAAGCCGCGCGGCCACTGCTCCTTCCGGATGATCCAGTCGCTTTCGTAGAAGTCCCAGGCGTCGTCGAGCACGAAAGCATCGAGTTCTATGCCGTGCTGTTCCGTCTTTTCGCGTAGGACGCGCGCCATCGCGAGGCACGTTGCTTCGCTCATGACGCGGTCGGCGGACCAGTTGGGATATTCCGGGGAACGAAGGTCATACCAGGTGTTGTAGAGCGCGTAGGGACGAAGGGGCGCGACACGCACGCGGTCGAGATAAGAGAAGAACCACTTCTTGACGTGCGGGTCGGGGCACAGGCCCGCGACGACCCAGTCGCTCACAAGCCAGTCCTTGCCGATGATCGCGCCGTATTCCTGCCCGCAGCGAAGCACGTGACCACCGCCGGT
>JBGSIK010000398.1:0-1917 GCA_041742575.1 Candidatus Krumholzibacteriia bacterium | reverse complement strand
TATCCCTTTGGTCCTCCGATGGGCAGCAACGTTCCCTTGAGCGCCGCACTAGGGTCGTCCGTCGGCACCCCCGACTCATCCAGCGCCCAACCCAACGGTATCCTCTCGCCGAGCCGCTGCGCCCGCCGGATCTTGCCGCGGGCCACCAGGCTCGATGACATGTCGAGCGCCACAGGCTCTCGGCTCCCGGGAACCGCGATGGAGATCGGGTTGGTTCCGAAGAAGGCTTCCGCACCGCCCCACGGGGATATGGCAGCGTTCGCATTGCCCATTGTGAGGCCAACGAAGCCCTGCGAGGCCGCGTGCATCGTATAAAAAGCTAGAAACCCGAGATTATTCGTACGGCGGACGAGCGTCAGGCCGATCCCGAGTTCCCGCGCCTTCCGGACGCTCATCTCCATGGCCTTCCAGCCCGCGAACTGCCCGATCCCGTTCCCGCCATCGAGGTGCGCCGTTGCGCCTTCGTCCTTGAGGATCGTCACGCGGGTGGGCAGCGCGACCATCCTCGCCTCGACGCGCTCGGCCAGGAGCTTGAGATACGGCAAGCCGTGGGTGTCGGTGCCCCGCATCTCGGCCCGCACAAGGCTCTCCGCCACGATGCGCGCTTCGTCCCCGCCGGCGCCCAGCCCTCTCAGAACCTCGACGACGACTTCCTTCAAGCGTTCCGGAGTGACGGTAGGCATGAGACCACTCCTTAACCAACCCGAGCGCCCCGAAGACGGTATCGTCCTAGAGGATGCTCTTGACGTATTCGAAAGAATTCCGGAGATGCGCTCTCATGGCGTGCTCGCACCGCACAGGGTCCTGCGCGGCGAGGGCGTCCAAGATCTCCAGGTGCTCTCGATACGATTTCTCCGGCCGGCCTTCGTGCACGTCGCTGAAAAAGAAGTTCCGGTGCCGGGCGATGTGATCGTGGAGCCGCCGGTAAATCTCGAGCAGGCGCTGATTCCCCAGCGACTCGAAGATGAAGATGTGGATGTGTTCGCCTGCGTGAAACTGTCGGTGTGAACCGTTCTGCGAGGACGCTCGGGACGACTCGAAGGCCTTGCGGAGCTCCGTCACCCTCTGCAGGTCACACTTTACGGCCGCCCGCTTGATGGCTTCGCATTCCAGCATCTCGCGGATCTCGAAGAGCTCGCGAAGGTCCTGGATGGAGATCGGGGAGACAAAATTGCCTTTCCCCTGGATGTTCTCGATGAAGCCTTCTCTCTCCAGACGCTGGAGGGCTTCCCGGATCGGCGTCGTGCTGAGGTCGAGCTCCTGGGAAAGGATCCCCTCGTTGATGGGCTCTCCAGGCTTCATGACCTGCGTGATGATCCGCTGCTTGAGCACATCGTAGACGAGCAATTTCTTGCTCTTAGTTTCTGGCATCGGCGTCTGCCTCATCAAATGGCTAAAATATTCCCGATATATTTTTAAAATACCGGTACCACAGACCAAAACTAGCTGTCAAGGCACTTTTGTCGTACGCCCCGTATCGGAACTGTTGCCATTCGTTGATGAGAAAGAAAACCAGAAGCAACGGTCGGAGGGGAAGAGCGAAGCTTCGTGGTCGATGAGTCGGACGCCCAAGGTTCAACGCTGAGCGCCAATAGCTGATGGCTGAACGCTACCTCTCACGCCGACCCGTCCGACCCCCAGTCGAGCGGTTTCCGGCCCGTCGCGGCGACGAGACTCTCCATCATCAGATCCCGTGGCGCCTCGCGGTCGGTCAGCATCTGGAAACTGTAGGGCCCCTGCTCGAAGATGTGCCGCATACCGTCGCAGACGAGCGCGCCGGCTGCCACCGCCTCCTTCTGCAGAGTATTATGACCCTCGCGCTGGTACACGATATCGTACACCAGGAGGCCAGGCCGCAGGATTTCACGAGGGACGGGACTCGGGTCCCCCGCATGCACACCAACCGACGTGGCGTTG
>JBGSIK010000397.1:0-6364 GCA_041742575.1 Candidatus Krumholzibacteriia bacterium | reverse complement strand
GGCCCGCCCACGTCGAGCTTGGCGTCGAGCGAGCCGTCTCCTATCGCGCGCACGCCGTCGGTCAGCACCTGTATCGGTTTGACGAACACCGACACCAGTCCCATGATCAGGAGGATGCCCACCAGGAACACACCGATCAGTATCAGGGTGACCATCACCCTCGGATCCTTGATGCTCGCTTCCACCTGGTCTTCGTACACGCCGAAATGCAGCCAGCCCAGGTTTCGGATTTCCTTGGTATCGGCGTTGCGCAGCTGCACGGCCACATCGATGTCGCGCACCGAACGGCCGTCGACCTCAACCTGCCGCCACACCACACGCCCCTCGTCGTCGAGAAGGGTAGTGCCGGGCGGATCACTGTAGATGGTGAATATCTCCTCGATGTTGCCGGAGGAGACCACGCGACCGTTGGCGTCGACCACGCGCGCGTAGGCTATCTCCGGGCTGCCCTCGAGCAGCTTCGCCAAATCCGCGCTCAAGTTCGTTTGCTCCACCGAGAACTCGTCCGACCGCAGCAGCAGATCTCTGCTCCGGTTGGCGAAGTTCTCCGCCGTCCGTCGTTTCTCGACCCACCGCGTCGTTCGCTGCGCCCGGATGTCGCTCGTCTGGCGAACGAACACGAATGTCCATATCGCCGCCACCAGGAGGAGGAGACCGCCCGAAGCCCTCATCATGAAACGGTACTTGAGCGTCCCGCGCAGGGGCAGCATCTCGGGAATGAGCCCGCGCGATATGGCCGACTGGCTCCGCTTGGAGAGAACGAGCTCGTTGCCGCCTTCGCTGGCGTTGTACTCGACCCGATCCATCAGGCGGTTGATGAGGTAGACTCCGAGGCCGCCCTTGCGGCCGGTCTCGACGTACTCATCCAGGTTGGGATCGCGGACGCTGGCGTAGTCGAAGCGCTTGCCCTGGTCGTGAAGTCTGATTTCGAGGTTACCCGGCTCTATTTCGATGCGGATCGATATCCCGCCCCGTCCACTACCCTCGTAGGCGTGCTTGATGACGTTGGTGCATGCCTCGTCGACGGCCAGCTTGGTGTTGCTCGTCTCCCGTTCCGAGAATCCGGCTTCCAAGCAGGCATCGACGACAAAGTCGCGCACGCGCCCGAGCTGCGTCTCCGCCGCTTCGACGGTGAGCTCTCGGACCTTGACCGGCCTTTCCAAGCTCGTTGCTTTTGCCATCCCGGATTACTCCCGGTTCTGCAGCTGCTTCAGGCGTTCCTTCGCCTCTTCGATGTTCCGGCGCACGCTGTCATTGGTGGGATCGATCCGCAGGATCTTCTCCCATTCGGCGATCGCCTTTGCGTACTCGTCCTTGGAAAAGAGCTGCATTCCGGACAAGTAGAGCTTGCGGATCTGCTCGGTCTCTTCGGGCGTGAGGGGCGAGAGCTTGCGGTTCGCCAGCGCGAGCAGGCGTTTCGCGTCTTCGTGGTCCGCCTGCAGCTGCAGCAGTTGCTCCAGGTCCGCGATGGCGGCTTGATATGCCCCCTGGTTGTACTGCTGCAGCGCATCGTCGTACAGGCTCACGGTCCGCAACCGCCGCTGGGCGGCTTCGTAGTCCTTGCTCACCGACTCGATCTGCGTGCGAATGCGCTCGATCGCGGAGCGGGCCTGCGCGTTGCCCGGATCGTACTGCTGCACGTTGTTCCACTCCGCGATTGCTTCGGTGTGGCGGCCGGTTCGTTCGAGCTCATTGGCACGACGCATGTGGACCTGAATCGCTTCGTCGATCCGTTCCTGTGTCTTGTCCATGTACTCACGGGCGGCGGCGTGCGTGCTGTCCAAGGCCAGGATCGCCTGCCATTCGCCACGGGCCCGGGCGTAGTTCTTGTCCTCGTAGAACTTGAGCCCCTGTTCGAAACGGGTTCGTATCACGGCGCGGCCCTCGGCGTCTTTCGTCGCCGCCTCCTGCATCGCCAGCACCTTACCCCGCACCCGATCGGCCCCCGCGCTCGCTTCCGGGTCCTCGGGTATGTACTCCAGCACGATCTTCCACTCGTCCAAAGCGCTCGCCCATTCGCCCGTCGACTCGAGCGCCTTCGCACGCTCCCTTCGGGCCGCCACACGGTTCTCGAACTCCTGCCCCATGAGCCGCCGCAACTCCGCCGCCTCCCTGTCCGCCGCCCTCTGACGCTGTTCCTCCAGGGTGCTCCCGACATCCATGGTGAACGACACTGGATGCGACGTACCCGCCTCTTCCCTGGTGAAGTAGCCGTAATCGACGCCATAATGCGAGATGTTGAACCCCACTCCGAAGCTCACGTTCCCGTCGTCATAGCCGGCACGCAACGAGATGTAGCGCGCGAACGCATACTCCGCGCCGGCGTGGTAGTTGTAGTCCGCCTTCTCCGGCAGGTCGACCTCGAGCGCAAGCCGCAGGGCGGATCCGTTGGCGAACTCGCGCACGTATCCCGCGCCGGCCATGACCGTGCGGTAGGTCACGTCGGTGGCGGCATCGAGCTTGTGCTCCGCTCCGGAGAGATCCTGCAGGTTCACGCCGATGGCGAACGACCGGCTGGAGAGCGGCCGCCAGCGGAAGCCCAGGTCGATTCCCGGAGCGGTACTGCTGAACGGATCGACTTTCTGGCTCACGATCTTGAACGTCGCGCCCGTCGCCAGGGATCCCAGCAGCCATTTCGACGTGCGTTCGAACGCGTACGATATAAGCACCTGGCTCTCCGAGTAGTCCCCTTCGCCGGTGGGGCGGCTGAAGTCGTCGTAGCCTTCGAATGAGGTCGCCACGCGCTGGAAACCGGCGCCGAAGGCGCCCGCGTTGAGCGTCGGGTAGACCGCGCCGAAAAACGTGTAGTCCGCGCCGGTGAAGTCGCCGAAGAGCGGCATGTACATGAACATGAGCTGTTTGGACTGGACGTTCCGCAACGCCGCGGGGTTCCAGTACACCGCGCTGGCGTCGTCGGCGATCGAGACGAACGACCGCCCGAGTGCGATTGCGCGCGAACCGGCTCCGATGGTGAACACGCTCTGGGTGCCGGCGTTTCCCTCCTCGGCGCGCGCGGGCGCGCAGAAATGCGCGCTGAAGTGTGCGCCCATGAGCAACGCCGCCGCCACCGCAAGCACGGCCGTCTTCTCGAGCCTTAAACCGTATGCCGAATGCATTCGTCTCATTTCGTCACTTCGCAACCGCGATCCGGAACCGCGCCGATTGGCCTCCGGCCTCGATGACACAGATGTAAATGCCGTTCCGCACCACTTCCCCACTTCCGTTCCTGCCGTCCCATTCCACTTCCTGCGGTCCGGCGGTCGCGTGCGCGTCTCCGGAGGCGATCGAATGTTCGTACACCAGGTCTCCGTTGATGGCGTATACGCGGATATTCACGTCTCCCGGCCGATCGAGGAAATACGCGATGTGGGTCGGCTCACCGCTGCCCGCGCGGAACGGGTTGGGATAGTTGTGCACGTACTCGGCGAAACTGCCGCTCAGTATCACCAGCGGCTGCGAACGGAATCTCCCGTCGATGGGCCGTCCCGTGGCGGCGTCGGTGACGCCGAGCACCTGGCCGGAGACTTTGTCGCTCACCATGACGTCGCCTGCGCCCGCGATGGACAATCGGATCTCCTCCACAGCGGGGTCCTTCTGCACGCTCACACCCGCCACCAGGGTGGCGCTCGCGTTGGGAGCAATGATGGCGGCCCCGCCGGCCGCGGTGCTTACCGGTATACGCACCGGGTTCGAGTTGGGGCTGGCGACTTCCACCCGTTCCCCTTCGCAGGTGATGTATACGTTTCGGAGTGCGCGAGTGACAGCGGCGGCGGAGAGCGCCCGGCCGCTCCCGTCGAGCACGGTGAGCGCGACGGTGTCCACCTCGGCGTCGTTCACGTTGGGGTCATTCGACGCGTACGTGAGACGGAACGCAAACATGTCCACGTTATTGGTCCCCGCGGGGACGACCTTGTTGTCAATCCCGAGAGCGGCGGTGACGTCGTTCATCTCGACCACCGCGCCTTCGGTTACCATCGGGATCGATCGTTCGCCGACGGCCACGCTGGCGGGGTCGTTCGTGTTCTCGTCGTCCGGCGCGGCTTCGATCTGAATCGTGAACACGTCCGCCTTGTCCGATGGGTTG
Organism: Candidatus Krumholzibacteriia bacterium; assembly: GCA_041742575.1. Lineage (GTDB taxonomy): Bacteria > Krumholzibacteriota > Krumholzibacteriia > WVZY01 > JAKEHA01 > JBGSIK01. The sequence continues at coordinate 2,280 of JBGSIK010000397.1, read as the reverse complement.
GACGGTGCGCGTATGTCCCACGTGACCGTTTGATCAATGCCGAAGTTCCGCGTCGCCGGCCCGCCGGTGATGGTGTATCCCGCAGATGCCGGGAGCACCATGAGCAGCGTGCGTGCCGTGAGCGTGTCGATATCGGCCGTACCCAAATTGCTCACGCGTGCGGCGAGACGGAACGTCGCCCCCACCGTGACGGTCGAGTCCAGCGCCTCGCCCGGACCGTCGATCCATGTTGCGAGCGAGAGCCGCGCCCTTTCCTCCACCACCAGAACGAGCGACGAGGACGTCGCTTGCACGGGCTCCAGTGTGTTCTTGTCGGTGCCGCTTACCGTCACCGTGACGCCTCCGGTCGCCGCTACCGCCGGCGCTTGCACGCGGAAGGAATCGATCTGCGCGGTTGTGCCATCGCCGTCGCGAAGGGTCAAAGAGGAGGCGCCGATGGTCTGGAAGCCGGGGGGAACGTTCACCGCCGCTTCGATGTCAACGGTGGCCTCGCTGGGCGTGACTGTGAATACTACGGTGAAGATCTGCTCGGTGCTCAGCGTGTCGTCGCGGGCCCCGGGCGGCGTCGAGACTGCGAGCGGCGGCGTCCCGAACTCGAACGCGCCTCCCCTGAGCACGGTGACCGGAAGTACCTGGGTCGCCTCAGACGTATCCGCGGGCGTTTTGAGATTCGCGTCATTCGGTATGGTCGTGATCCTGCCGATGAGGTTCGCGAGGGTCACCGGATCGGCCGGCGCGGTCACGTGCCATACGATGTCGGCGATGTTGGTGACGTTATCCAGCACGAGCGCTTTCTGCGGCTCATCACCCTGCTCGAACGCGAAACCGGCGGGAGTCGTCAACGTGACCGCGCCGGCGGTGGTGCTGTCGATATTTGCCTGTCCGAGGTTTCGCACACGCGCCGTGACCTCGAAGCTCTGATTCGTGCTCAAGGTGTCGTTGGCGGAGGTGGTGGCGAGCGACTCAAGAGTCAGCCGCGCGGGAGTCTCGACCACGACGAACTCCGTGTTGTCCACCGGAAGGCTCGGGTCGACAGGTTGTCCCGTATTCACGGAGTACGCGCTGACGATTACGGCCGTGAGCGTCTGGAAGGACACCGACGACGCCTGCGCGCGCACTTGGAAGGTGTACGTCGTGTCCTGGTCGGTCCCAATGTCCTGTATCGAGTCGCCGACGGCCCATATCGAGGGCGGAGTCGTGGCGTCCGATTGCAGGGACACCCTCACGTCTCGGACGGCCTCACCCGAGTTCGCCACCACAGCGGTCACCTGGAACAGCTGGTTGGTATTGACGTTCGATATGCTGCCCGCTTTGTTGATGGCAGTCGACACCGTGGACTGAACGAAGAGCCCAGACGGCTCCTCCACGGTGATGGACGTGCCGTTTGTGTCTGCCAGCGCATTTCCTGCTGGATCGTTGCGGTCTTCCGCCGTCACGCGGGCTTCCACGTCGACCGGTCCGGTTTGGCTCCCTGTGACGTCGACACTATAACGGAGCTGCTCGGCGCCTCCGCCCGGAATGCGCCAATCCGTCCCTCCCGATTCGAAGCTCGTCGGCGGCACCACGACGTAGTCGTTTTGTTTGAGTAGTCCGGAGTAGAACTCCACGTCGGACGAGGCCGGCGGATCGAGCTCCAGCTCCGCGCCGCCGGTGTTGCGGACGAAGACGGTTATGTACCAGGGCTTCGTCTGCTGTCTGGTGACGCGGGCCTGGCTCGCGACGACGCTGTTTATGACCATCACCGCCGGCTGCTCGATCTGAACTTGGACGCTGTCCAGCGGCTGGGCGAGAATCACGAGGGTGTCCTGAAGGGAGTTGGCGTCGATTGCTCCCGTGATTGTCATGGCGACGGTGTCGTTCCTCGGCGTCGGCGCTGCCTCGACCTCGAAGGTGTCTACCACGGAAGCGCCATCCCCCGGTAGAACGGCGATAGTGCGGCTGGACGACGCCGGTATGCTGCCTTGACGGGCGACGACGTCGTACTCGGCGATCGTCGCTTCCGCCTGGCCGTCGTTGGCAATTTCGATTGCCACACGGAATGTCTGCCTGGTATTCACACGGCTGTCATTGGCCGTGACGACCGTAGACTCCACGAAACGCAGGCTCGGCGGCGTCTGCACGAGAATGCTTCCCGAGCCTCCCTGTGTCGCGGTGTTGTAGAAGCGTGTAACGCCGCTGTTGAGCTCCACACCGGAGACGAACGCATTCACAGCGAGCGTGTCGGCGCTGGACGTCGTTTTTGTCACCTCGTAGATGAGACTGTCGACGGCGCCGCCCGGG
>JBGSIK010000396.1:0-2945 GCA_041742575.1 Candidatus Krumholzibacteriia bacterium | reverse complement strand
CGGCGGACGCCGCGGCGGACGCCGCGGTCGGCGGCTCAACCGCCCCGAAGAGACTAGCAGTTGAGGAACGACCAATGATAATGCAGGAAACGATACTTCAGGTAGCTGACAATTCCGGCGCCAAGAGGGTGTTGTGCATCCGGGTGTTGGGCGGCACGCGCAGGAGATACGCAAGCATCGGAGATGTCATCACCGTGTCGGTGAAGGTGGCGATTCCGGGAGGGCTGGTCAAGAAAGGGCAGGTGGCGAAGGCGGTGGTCGTGCGGACCAAGAAGGAGATCCGCCGGGAGGACGGGAGTTACATCAGGTTCGACGAGAACGCAGCCGTGATTATCAACGAGCAGAAAGAGCCGATCGGCACACGAATATTCGGCCCAGTGGCGAGAGAGCTCCGCGACAAGAAATTCATGAAGATCATTTCTCTTGCGCCGGAAGTCATCTGACGCGGCATGGAACTGGCGGAAACGGAGAGCGGCTATGTCAAATATCGTCAAGAACGACACCGTCAAGGTGATCTCCGGCAATCACAAAGGCAAGGTCGGGAGGGTGCTCAAAGTCTTTCCGAAGACGAACCGGATCATCGTCGAGAAAGTGCACCTCGTCAAAAGGCACAGAAAGGCAAGATCCCGCACCGACCAGGCGGGTATCGTCGAAAAGGAAGCGTCCATACACGTTTCGAACGTTTTGCTGGTTTGTCCGAAGTGCGGCAAGCCGACGCGCACGGGCACGGGAGAGCTCTCGGATGGGAAAAAGGTCCGGGTGTGCAAAACGTGCAAGGAAATGTTGACCAGCGACTAGAGCGGTGGAGCGGTAAAACATGGTGCGAATGAAGGAAAAGTACTTCAAGGAAGTCGTTCCCGAATTGCAGAAGCAGTTCGGGTTCAAGAGCGTGATGCAGGTGCCGCGGCTCCACAAGATCGTGGTGAACATGGGGGTCGGGGGCGCGCTTCAAAACCCGAAGCTTCTCGATGCGGCCATGCAGGACCTGGCCGCCATCACCGGGCAGAAACCCAAGTTATGCAAGGCCAAGCTGTCCGTCGCCGCGTTCAAGCTTCGTGAAGGAGTGCCGATCGGATGCAAGGTGACCCTGCGCGGCGATCACATGTACGAGTTTTACGACCGGCTGGTGAACATCTCGCTCCCCCGAATCCGCGACTTCCGGGGAGTGCCGACCAAGAGCTTCGACGGGCGCGGCAACTACACTCTCGGGATCAAAGAGCACATAATCTTTCCCGAGATCGAGTACGACAAGGTCATGCAAGTAATGGGAATGGACATCGTCATCGTTACTACGGCGAAGACGGACGAGCAGGCGTCCGCCCTGCTCCGGCAAATGGAACTGCCGTTCCGCAAGAACTGACGGGCGATTTGGCGCGGCACGGCGAATAAGACGCGATACGCAGAGGAAGAAGTGGCGAAGAAATCCTGGATAGCGAAAACGAAGAGACCGCCGAAGTTCAAGGTACGCCAGTACACGCGCTGCAGCCGATGCGGGCGTTCCCGTGCGTACCTGAGGAAGTTCGGAGTTTGCCGAATCTGCTTCCGGGAGCTCGCCCTGCAAGGCGAGATTCCGGGCGTGACCAAGGCGAGCTGGTAAAGCTCGCGAACGCGAGCGAACGCGAGCGCCGTTTCGACGGTGTCGCGTGTATAACTTCGACAAGGGGCGTGCGACGTGGCAATGACCGATCCTATTGCGGATTACCTGACACGGGTCCGCAACGCCGCTCGGGCGAAACACAAGCATGTGGACATCCCGGCATCGCGGGTCAAGGCGGAGATCAGCAAGATCCTCCTGAGCGCGGGCTTCCTCGAATCCGTCAAGTTCATCGAGGACGGACGCCAGGGGATACTGCGCGTATACCTGCGGTATACGAAGAGCAATGACAGCGTGATCAGCGGTGTGAAGCGGATCAGCAAACCCAGCCGGCGGATCTATACGCCCAAGAAGAAACTGCCGCGGGTGTTGGGTGGCTACGGTATGGCAATCGTGTCGACGTCTCAAGGGATGCTGTCCGACGCGGAATGCCGCAAACGCGGAGTCGGCGGAGAGATTATTTGCGAGATCTGGTAGCAAGCGACCGGAACATATCGGTCAGCGAACGGACGGATGAAGCATGTCACGGGTTGGAAAGAAACCGATCAAGATTCCGGCGGGAGTGACGGTGACGATCGAAGGGCAGAAGGTCACCGTCAAGGGTCCCAAGGGGACGACCTCGAGGGTTTTCCCGCCGATGTGCGCGGTTACGCAAGAGAGCGGCGCTGTCATCGTCAAACGGAACGGGGAGACCAGGACCCACCGGGAGATGCACGGCCTGACGCGTGCCCTGTTGAACAACATGATCATCGGCGTATCGAACGGGTTTGGCGAATCCCTGGAGATCGTCGGGGTGGGGTATCGCGCGGAGATCAAAGGCAAGGAACTGCAGCTCGCGCTGGGTTTCGCACAACCGGTCCGCTACGCAGTGCCTGAGGGCGTAACCATCGAAGTCCCGGAGCCGACGAAGATCCGGATCTCCGGCATCGAAAAGGAGAAAGTCGGGCAGGTGGCCGCGGAGATCCGCCGGTTACGTCCGCCCGAGCCCTACAAAGGCAAGGGTGTGAAATACACCGGCGAGGTCATCCACAGAAAGGCCGGTAAGGCCGCGGTGGGCACGGGTAGCAGTTAACCGCGAGCGGCGGCAACGAGCAGTCCCGAGGGAACAGATACCATGAATCGCAAACTCAAGAGTCCGAAAGATCGCAAAAGGAAGCGGCGCCACTTGCGCGTGCGCCGCAAGATCGTCGGTACCGCGGAACGTCCCAGAGTGTGTGTGTTCCGCAGCAATCTGCACATATACGCGCAGATCGTCGACGACCTGACGGGGCAAACTCTGGCGGCGGCCTCCAGCTTGAAAGTGACGATCCCGCGGCAGAAGCCGACCGCGGCTTCCGAGCCGGCCCCGGCG
>JBGSIK010000395.1:0-5300 GCA_041742575.1 Candidatus Krumholzibacteriia bacterium | reverse complement strand
GCATCGGTATCCACCAGCGGGAGCAGATTGGCGAGGTCGGTGAGTACGTTGGAATCGTGCTGCAGGCTGGCGCTGAACCCGCCCACTATCGCCCGTGTCGGCTCGTCGCCCAGGCGCGGTTTCTCGGAGGAGGTGCTCTTCGACTCGTAGAGCCACGTTGATCCAAACCGCAGGTCCTCGCCAAACTTGGAGATGGTGCTGAATCCAACGAGCGAACTCGATGCCCCTCCCCCGAACGGGGTGTATTCGTAATCGATGCTGATCTTCGAGTCGGGCGTGAGCTCGGACGCAACATCCCCCTTGAGCTCCACCTCGCCGGTGTCGTAGTTGATCGAGTAATCGCGGTTGCGCATCAGCTGCTTGCCGTCGAGTACGACCTTCTCGCTGTTCTCGACCACGTTCAACGCCTCGATGCGGAAGGTTTTCGACGTGCTCACCGCCCGGACCACGATGTCGTACTGGTAGACGTCCACGATCGGATTGGAAACGTACTCGGTATATAGCTTAACTGCTTTGGTGTACTGCGCCTCGTAGAGCGAATCGCTGAAAGAGAACTGGCGGTTCGTCCAGGTGGCGACCGAGCTGGTATCAGGGGCGAACGGCCACGCTGACGGGAACTGCAGGATACCGGTGTAGGGATCGAGCGCCTGCGGCCCGATGTCCACGCGCGCGTCGGGCACGGGCTTCCCCGACCGGTCCAGCTGGTCCAGACCAAAAATCTGTATGTAGGGGGTCTTGGATTCCGGCGGCACCGACGTGTCCAGACGTTGGGTCTGGTCGCGGATCTCGAGTTCGACGGAGGCGGGGTCGATATTCGAGATCCCCAGGTTGTAGTAGAAGCGCATCATGTAATTCCAGGTATAGCCGAACTCACCCGTGGGTCGCGGATTGGGCGCCTTGATGAGATCGAGCACCACCGTGTCCCGCTCGGCGGGGATGCCGAGCTCGGAGTAGCTCCCGCCGATCTTGTTTCCCTCAGACGTGGTGTAGGTGACGGCCAGTGCACGGTCCTCGGGCACGGGACGCGCGAGCACGAGCCCGATGACCTGATCCTTGTTGTCGAGGTCAAAGATGAAACCATAGTCCTGCTCGACGACGAGGCGCTGGAACTGGAGACTGACGTTGGGCGCAAGCAGTTTCTGCTGGTTTCGTATGGCATCGATGGCGGCGTTGATGTCCGCCCCGTCGCCGAGGGAGTCCACGAATGCCTTGCCCGCTAGCCAGTCGAGCTCGGGATTGGCGGCGATTTCGTTCGGGGTAACCGACTGCCACACCTCGATGGGCCTGGTGACAGCGTCACTGTTGTCCGGACGGACCTCGCCGATATTCACAACGTACGGATTGTCGAAGTAGAAGTATTTGTTCCGCACGTAATCGATGTCCCGGATCCTGCGCTCCTCGGTCGTGCCGATCTGGCCGCCGGTGGGCGTGAAGCTCGAGCTGGAAGTCTCGCCCTCCTGTTTGGAGGCGATTACCGTGAGATCCGTTCCTCCGATCTGCGCGAGCATCTTCACGCCGAACAGTCCGGTGGAAGCGGACGAGAAGCTCACCAGTCCCGATCCCGGCAGCGACAGCGTGGTGTTCCCCAGGTCGATCCGCTTGATCACGTCATCGTCGTACCCCTGGTAGTACAACTGGATCTTGTTGGCATTATCCATCGTCGCCTGGCTCGAGTGGTCCACCTCGACGAACACTTTGTCGCCGATCTGACCCGATACGGTGACGTCCAATTGCTGTTCCATTTCGAGCGAGGGGAACAGCGATTGCGTCTGCTGTCCCTCGACGCCGATGAACGGATCGACCCGCCGGGCCTCACCGGCGAACGTGATCGCCTCCCGGCCCGAGATGGAGATGTTGGTCTTCTCGCCGGGGCCGAAAACCGACTCGAGCTGGTCCGGCATGGGGAGAGGGATGTCTACGTTGATCAGTCCTTTGCGCTGCTGGCCGGTGGGGACCGCGGCGGCGAGCGACCGCCCGACAGACTCTCTCCACGCTTTCTGGAGAGAGGCGACCCGAACCGCTTCGGCCACGTCGCCCAATGGTTCGAACTCGATCTCCAGACCCGGGATGGTGAGATCCCTGGGCTCGAACTCTAAGAACTCGCCGTCCTCCTTCTGACGGAATTCGAAGGAGTAGATGCGCGGGTGGTCGTACGTCACCCGGTATCCGGTCACGGCGCCGTACTCCACCACCTTCGTGGTCGGGCGGAAATCCGACTTCAAGAAATGCGGGATTCGATAGCGCGGGCCGAACGCCAGTGTGGAAAAATCGAACCGCGGCAGCGTGTCCCATTCCGTGATGCGGAATTGCGTTCGGTAGTACTGCTCGATTTCGCGCAGGTCGATCTGGTAACTCTGGGAGCGAGCGGAACCGGTGAGCAGGGAGAACACAAACGCAGTCAGAATCCAGAGGCGGAGGGGGGAGTATGTGCGTCTGGACGACGGCGTATATAATACTTGATGCACGGGACGACCGAATCGCGATGAGAAAACCTGATCACCTTGCTTGCGCGGGGTTTTTGAAGCCGACGGTCCCGGACCCCGGGCGGCCGATCAGAGCTTGTCACCAAAAAGGGACAACTTCCGCGCTCTCTGTCGCTTTTCGGCGACGCTTCCATCAACGCACACACCCCCGCCGACGCCCTTCCGCCTCGAATCGAATCTCCCGTGCTTCGAGCGGCGCTGCCAGGGGGGGTCAATCAAGAAACGTCTTGTCGATAAAACAATTATTAGCGATTATCTAACCGGCCGGACTTGGTCTCCTTCCCGGCTCGAGACCGATGCTCATAATCGAACGATACCTTCTCCGCAATTACATCGGACCCTTCTTCTTCTCGATCTCCATCATAACGTTCGTTTTCATAATGGATTTCATCATACGTTACATCGATTTGTTCCTCGAGAAGGGAGTCAAGTTCCACATCGTGCTGCAGATGTTCCTTCTCAGTTTGGGGCATATGTTTGCATTAATTATACCAATGGCGGTTTTGCCTGCGACCCTCATGAGCTTCGGTAATCTCGCGTCCGAAAACGAGATCACCGCGATGAAGGCGAGCGGTGTGAGCCTCTATCGCATGATCCTGCCCGGGTCGCTCGCGGCCGTGGTGCTGACCATCGGGCTCGTTTTTTTCAACAGCCTCGTGCTCCCGGAGACGAATCACCGACTCCTCAACCTGCTCATCGACATAAACCGAAAGAAACCCACGGTGGAACTCAAGCCAAATCAGCGTATCGACGAGTTCCCGGGTTACACCATCTACTTCCGTGAGAAGAACGACCGGACGGGGGAGATCAGAGACGTTCAGATCGTCAAGCACGCGAGCCGGGGCGTCTATCCGACCACGATCAACGCCGAGTCGGGCCGTCTCACTTTTCTGGAGCAGCTGAACGTTCTGCGCTTCGATCTGGTCAACGGCGAGATCCACGAGCTCCCGGCCCGCGGCGACCTCAGCACGTACCGCCGGACCCGATTCAAGAACTACACCATCAATGTCAAGGATGTGGACCGCTCACTGCAACGGACGGATCGTGAGTACCGCGGCGACCGTGAAATGAGTGTGGTCATGATGCAGGAGAAGATCGAGGGCCTGCGCGCGGACATCGAGCTCGCCGACGCCAAGATCCTCGAGGTGGCGAGCGCCCGCGTGAAGGATACGTTCGAGCTGCTCGACCCCGAACGTCGAGCGAAACTCGCCGCGAGCGCGGGCACGGTCAGCGCGCCCGCAGACAGCAACATGACGAACCTGTTAGGCGGCTCGAAACCGGCGCCGTTGCGAGTTGCGCGGAGCGAGGGCCTGCGGGCTGCACCCCCGCACACGCGGAGCGAGTACCTCACATGCCAGGAGATCGAGACCCAGATCGAAACCAAGCGGTCCTACACCCGGCAGGTCGATCGCTATCGGGTGGAAATCCACAAAAAGTATTCCATCCCGTTCGCGTGCGTGATCTTCGTCCTCCTCGGCACGCCCATCGCCATCCGCACGGGGCGATCAGGAATGAACACAGCCATCGGTTTGAGCATCATGTTCTTTCTGGTATACTACATCTGCCTCATCGGCGGCGAGAAGCTCGCCGACCGGGGTATCGTCGGCCCGGCCGTCGCCATGTGGAGCCCCAACGTGATCTTCGGCGCTGTCGCCCTGGTGCTCCTCTGGAACGCGGCCAAGGAGCGATCCAGTACCGAGTGGCGCTTCTCTACCCTGTTCAAGCGTTTCCGCCGCAATGCGTCTCCGAATACACGATAGATACCTCCTTCGTCAGTACCTCAAGATATTCCTGTTTGGGATCGCCGCGTTCGTGATCCTTTACGTGACCGTCGACATCTTCGAGGAAATCGACAACTTCATCGACCACGACGCGAATATCCACGACATTTTCCTGTACTACGTGTCCTCGATACCGTTCGTGCTGACGTACATCATCCCCGTCTCCCTGTTGCTCGGAACGGTGTTTTCGCTGGGCATCCTCTCCCGCCGAAACGAACTCACCGCGCTCATCGTATCCGGCGTGAGCCTGGTCCGGATCGCAACCCCTGTTCTGATCACGGCCGCCCTGGTCAGCGCCGGATCGATCTACTTCAACGACGTGGTGGTGGCGAAGGCGAACCGCAAGAACAAGGACATCATGCACTACCGGATCGAAGGGAAGGTGCCGCCGCCGCCCGGGATCAAGGAGAACGTCCACTTCCTGGGAGAGAACGGATACGTGTATTTCGCCGAAGTCTACAACGACGAAGTGAAGGCGCTGTTCGAAGTGGTCATCCAGCAGTTCCAGAACAACACGCTCGTGCGGCGTATCGACGCCGGGCAGGCCCAATGGGAGAACGGTAAGTGGGTGCTGACCGACGGCATCGAGCGCGCTTTTGGAGGCGAAAGCGAGTCGGTGCGGCCCTTCCGAGAGATGGTGATGCCGGAGATAACCGAGACGCCCGAGGACTTCGGCAAGCGCGAGGTAGAGCAGGACAACATGACCTACAGCGAGCTCAAGGAATACATCGAGAAACTCCAGCGCAGCGGCGGCAACGCCCGGCGATATCTGGTCGATCTGTACTTCAAGTTCAGTTTTCCTCTGGCGGGATTCATCTTCGCCCTGATCGGCGTCGCCTTCGCGTCCGGGAAGCGAAAACCTTCCATCGCGACCGGGTTCGGAGTCACTCTGGTGGTGAGCTTCATGTACTACGGCGTCCTCCGCATCGGACAGACGCTGGGGCACAACGGAGTCGTTCCTCCCTTGCTGGCGGCCGAGCTGGGCAATATCATATTCTTGGGTATCGGGTTGGTTTCCCTCGTTCGCGCCAACCGT
>JBGSIK010000394.1:0-5213 GCA_041742575.1 Candidatus Krumholzibacteriia bacterium | reverse complement strand
CGACGTGCTGACCGCGCTATTCATCTTGTCTTCTTCCCAAACGTTGCAGCAGGTTGAGCAGTATCAGCACCACCAGCGATCCGATCAGCAGGACCACCGACACGCCCAGGGCGCCTTCGGGGTTGTCGCTTTCGATTTCACCGTAAACGAAAACGGGTGCGACCTGCGTTCTGAGCGGGATGTTGCCCGCCACCATCACCACGGAACCAAACTCGCCCAGCGCGCGGCTGAAGGACAGGGCCGCACCGGTAAGAATGGCCGGGAGAATCGAGGGCAGAATCACCTTCCGGAAAACGGCCAAACGCCCCGCGCCCAGGGTGGATGCGGCCTCCTCCACATCCCGGTCGAGCTCGAGCAAGACCGGTTGGACCGCGCGCACGACGAATGGAAAAGTCACGAACAGCAGCGCGAGCACGATGCCCGGCTTGGCGTATATCACCTCGACCCCGCCCGCGGAGAGAAAGCTCCCGATCGAGCTCTGCGGCCCGTAAAGGACCACCAGCATGAGGCCGGTCACGTTGGTCGGGATCGCGAAAGGCAGATCGATCAACGCGTTCATGAGACCACGGAGAGGGAAGCGGTGCCGGACCAGAAACCAGGCGGTCAGCGTACCCATGACGACGTTGATGAGAATCATGGCGCCGGCCATGATCACGGTCAGGCGCAGGGAGAAGAGGGCCTCCGGTTGCGTGAGGTTCTCCCACAAGCGCGGCAGTCCGCCGGCGAACGCGCGGGCCCCGAGGGCGACGATGGGCAATGCCACGAAAAGTCCGATGTATCCCAGCCCGATCCCGCGCAGGGTGAGCTGCGACCCACCCGTCGTCCGGCGCCGCCACGACCGGTTCAAAGCCGTCTCTCGTGCCTGATACGCGGCGATGGAGCCGACCTACCTTTTTTCCGTCGCCAATTCCTGGGTTACCTTGGTCCACACTCCGTCGGGCCCGTAGAGTGCCTCCCGCACGCGTGTCCACCCACCGAGGTAGGAGATGTCGAAGACCATCGGTGGCGTGGGGTACTTCTCGGCGAACTCCAGCATGACGGCCGGGCTCACCGGTCGGAAACCATAGCGGGCGAAAGCCCGCTGGGCCTCGTCGCTGTGGAGGAATTCGACGAAGGCTTCCGCCAACTCGCTTACGCCGTGCTTCTCGACATTGCGGTCGACCACGGCCGCGGGGTTCTCGATCAGGATCGTCGCTTCCGGCACCACGAAAGGAAACTCACGCCCCTGCAGCCGTCGGAGCAGGGCCTCGTTTTCGTAGGTAACGATTGCGTCGCCGATGCCGCGCTCGAACGTCGTCACTGATTCCCGTCCCGATTTATCCATGACTTTGACCCTCCGCTGCACCCCCATGAGCAACTCGCGCGCTTGCGCGGAGTCTGCGCGGCCGGTCGCCGCCTCGGACATCTTCAGCCCCGCGCCGTAGATTGCGTTGACGCACCACATGGCGCCCCCCGATGTCTTGGGATTGGGGTAGAGCACGTCCACGTCCGGCCCCGTGATATCTTCCCAGTTCCGGATGTTCTTGGGATTGCCGGGGCGAAAACCAATCACCACCACGGAGCGGGTGATGATGCCGCGCGACGGCCCGTCTTTCCAGTCGTGCGTGATGAGCCCGGCGTCGGTGATCTTGTCCACATCCCCCTCGAGGGACAGCGCGACCACATCCGCCTCGAATCCCTCGACCACCGCCCGGGCCTGCGCGCCCGACGCTTCGTAGGACTGTTCGAACACCACTTTGCGCCCCGTCCGCTCGAACCAGAGTCTCTGGAAGGCGGGTATGATCTCCTTTTCATAGGCTTCCTTGGGGACGGTGTAGGCCCCCAGGACCAGTTTATCCGTGGCCGGATCCCCTTTCTGCTCCTCCTTTCCACTGCAGCCGGCGATCGCAAGTGCGAGCAGCGGGGCCCAGACAAGGCCTGTGCCTGAGAATAAAGACCGACCGGCCCTCCGGGTCTGGTTCATGGGTTTTCCTCCTGTAAAGGTCGTTTTCACACGAATATGGCGCCCGACGTCTCACCCGTGGGGACACTCCTATAAGAGTCTTATAGCACTCCAATTGTAGCCTTGCGGGGGGACGGGTGTCAAGGGTTGTTTCCGCGCCCCGGGTCGGACCGACGGCGGGAGGGCGTGGCCGAGAGAGTCCGCCTGCCGGTTCGGGGAGGGGGTTGCGGTGTGGTCGCGTGATTGGTATCCTGCCCTCCAGGGACGCGTGACCGGGAAAGGACTCGGGATGATACAGATCGATATGCTTCCGGTGGGGATCTTCCAGAGCAACTGCTACATCGTGAGCTGCAGCGACACTGGGGAGGGCGTAATCGTGGACGCGTGCGACGACGCGGATCTCATCCTCGCGGAGGTCGACCGCCTCCACGTGCGCATATCGGCTATCCTCGAAACCCACGCGCACATAGACCACGTGAGCGCACTGCCGGAAGTGGTGGCAGGGTTGGGCGTGCCCGTGTACATGCACCGGGAAGAGGTGCCGGTGTACGAGAGTCTCGGCGCGCAGGCGCTCATGTTCGGGTTGGCCGCTCCAAAGCGGGTGACGATCGGCCGCTGCCTGGAAAACGACGAACGGATCGCGGTGGGGAACCTCTCAGCCCGGGTGATCCACTCCCCCGGACACAGCCCGGGAAGCGTCTGCTATCTCTTCGCCGACGAATCGCCCCAGAGGATCTTCGTGGGAGACGTCCTGTTCCGAGGAAGTATCGGTCGCACCGACCTGCCGGGCGGCAGTTACGAGACCATCATCCGCACACTCGAAACAGTGTTCCTCCCGCTCCCGGACGAAACCATCGTATATTCCGGGCACGGCCCGGAGACCTCGGTGGGGCAGGAGAAGCGGTTCAATCCGTTTCTTGCGCCGCTGGCGCGCCGATCTTCTTGACGCGGTCGACCTGTGACTTCGCGTGGTAGGAACTGCGGACCAACGGCCCCGACTCGACGTGCTTGAAGCCCATCTCGGTCCCCTCGTCGCGAATAAACGCGAACTCTTCCGGTGTGTAGAAGCGGTCGAGGGGGAGTGCGGCTTTCTTCGGCGGCAGGTACTGGCCGACGGTGACGATATCGCAACCGGTGCCGGCGATGTCGCGCAAAGTGTCCAGGACCTGCTCCATGGTTTCTCCGAGCCCAACCATGATGCCGGACTTGACGGCCATTCCCACGTTCTTCTCTTCCCGCCACAGCGCCGAGTGCTCCAGCACCTTGAGCGAGTTGGTGTAGTCGGCCACCGGCCGCACCCGCCGGTACAGATGGGAAACCGTCTCGACGTTGTGGGCCAGACAGTCGGGACTCGCCTCGAGAACGACCTGCAGCGGCCCGGTGCGGCCGTTGAAATCGGGGATGAGCACCTCCACCTGGCAGCCCGGTGTACGGCGCCTTATCGCGCGGATGGTCTCGGCAAAGTGGCCCGCGCCCTCGTCGGGGAGGTCGTCGCGGTCCACCGAGGTCACGACGGCGAAGGAGAGACCGAGCGACTCGACGGCTTCGGCCACGCGCTCGGGTTCGTGCGGGTCGGGGGCGTTGGGTGCGCCTTTGGCCACCGAACAGAACCCGCAGTGGCGCGTGCACACGTCGCCCAGGATCATGAACGTGGCCGTGCCCTGTCCCCAACACTCGTAAATGTTGGGACAGCGCGCTTCCGTGCACACGGTGTTGAGGGAGAGCCTCGAGACCAGGCCGTTCACGTTCTGATAGGCCCCGTCGGTGCGCAGACGGATCTTGAGCCAATCGGGACGCCGCTGCGGCGACGGGTGCTTGTCGTTCTTCCGGTTATCCATTGGAACCGCTTCCTTCGACCAGCGCTTTCGCAGATTCGCACAGCACGCGCCGGTCATACACTTCAGAGAAATGCCGGGCGACGGCGTGCCGGACGGATGCCATATCCACGGCCCGGCCCAGCTCCCGCTCCATCGAGGTCATGATGCATCCCTCGATACCGCACGGATTGATGAGAGAGAAGAACGAAAGGTCGGTCGAGACGTTGAGCGCGAAGCCGTGGCATGTGACCCAGCGTGAAATGCGGACGCCGACGGAGGCGATCTTGCGCTCCGCCACCCACACGCCGCGGTGACTGGGGTGGCGCCGTCCCGCAATCCCGAAATCGGCGACCGTACGAATCAACATCTCTTCCAGGTCGTCGACGTAACGACGGATGTCGCGGCGACCGGGCTCGAGGCGAAGCAGCGGGTATCCCACCAACTGGCCGGGACCGTGGTAGGTGGCGTCGCCGCCCCTGTCGGTTCGGGCCACTTCGACGCCGCGCCGCGCGATATCCTGCCGGTCCGCGCGTATCGCATCGCCGGTCGCGTTCCGGCCCAATGTGATCACATGCGGATGCTCGAGCAGGTAAAGCACCTCTTCGCCGTCCCCGCGCTGGAGCCGCTCTACGTCGCGCTTCTGGAGCGAGAGGGCCGCGCGATAGGGGACGAGGCCGAGTTCCACGACGCAGCAGTTCTTGTTGTCATGTTGCGCCATCGTCGATAGCCCCTTTTACACCGCCGGTCTCTCCAGCTCACGTTTCACCGTCGCGAGGAACCGCGACGCGTCGGCCCCGTCCACCACCCGGTGGTCGTAAGAGAGCGAGACGTGGGCGATCGGACGAATGGCGATCATGTCGTCGATCACGACCGGCCGTTTCACGATGGTCCCGATGCCCAGTATCGCCACCTGCGGCTGGTTGATGATGGGGAGACCGAATACGCTACCGAACACGCCGACGTTGGTGATGGTGAAGGTGCCGCCCTGAACGTCGTCCGGAACCAGCCGTTTGGTCCGCGCCCGGTCCGCGAGATCGGCGGCCGTCTTGGCCAGCCCCAGCAGGTTCATCTGGTCGGCGCGCTTCACCACGGGCACGATCAACCCGTTTTCCAGCGCCACCGCGATACCGAGGTTGACGTTCTTCTTGTAAACGATGGTGTCGCCGTCCACGGAAGCGTTGAGAATGGGGTACTCCTTGATCCCGCGTATCACCGATTCCATGAAGAAGGGAAGGTAGGTGATCTTCACGCCCGCGCTCGCGAATTCCTCCATGAGCGCGTTGCGCCGCTTGACCACGTTCGACATGTCGATCTCGAAGATCGAATACACATGCGCTGAGGTGTGTTTGCTCATCACCATGTGTTCGGCAATCTTCTTGCGCATGATGCTCATGGGCTCGCGGATCTCGTCCTCGCCGGCCGGGAACACCCTGGCCTCGGGCGCTCTGGCCTCG
>JBGSIK010000393.1:0-6479 GCA_041742575.1 Candidatus Krumholzibacteriia bacterium | reverse complement strand
CGACGGGCTGCGTGGCCGTGCGGGCGGTGCGTGCCTGTTGACAGTGTCAAGGGGTACGTGTACACTAGTGAGTGTAGGCGCGTGCTCCGGGTTCGAAACCAGCTTCAACTGTTCAGACCCCCCCCAACTGGCGAGCACCGCGCGAAGGCAACGGGCGCGGTTCTCCGATTCATCCGATCCACGGGAAGAGACATACGCACATTGGACGGCGTGCCCGGCAAAGTTCCGGGGTTTTTGAGGTAGACGGCGAAATGGCGCGGACGCATGAACACCGGCGGATACCAACGGCAGCGTTGGCAGTGCTGTTGGCGGTCGTTTTTTTGACAGGACTGGTCTGGTGGACTCCGGCGGCGGCGCAGAAAAGCGCGACACCGGCCGGGAGACAGTCGACCGCGCAAGGGCCGCCGATCCGGTCGGATGGAAGTTCCATCATGGCGGACGTCGCCGAGAAGGTGGGCTCCGGCGTGGTGTTCGTCCGAACGGAGCGAAGCCACCCCGGTTCCAGCGATCGTGATCGGTTTCGCTCGCCGTTCGAGTTCTTCCGGGAGTTCTTTCCCGACGACGAAGAACGCCGTGAATTCAAGATCCCCGGGGGCGGTTCTGGATTCTTCTTCGACGAAGAGGGCCGTATCCTGACCAATTACCATGTGGTCAAGGACGCGGAAGAGATCGTGGTCGTGATGGAGCTGAGCAGCGGGGAAGTGGAGCTCGAGGCGGAGATCGTGGGCTTCGACCCACGGACGGACATCGCGATCATTCAGGTGAACCCGCCGAAGTCGGGGGTGACCGTGGTCCCGTTGGGGGACTCCGACGCGTGCCGTGTCGGCGACTGGGTCATGGCGATCGGAACACCGTTTGGTCAGTTGGTGGGGACCGTCACCGCCGGGATCATCAGCGCCAAGGGCCGCACCGATCTCAACATCCTCGGGGGCAGCGCCGACTTTCAGAATTACATCCAGACCGATGCCTCCATCAACTTCGGCAACAGTGGCGGACCGCTGGTGAACATGAAGGGGCAGGCGATCGGCATCAATACGGCGATTAACGCCTCGGGGCAGGGAATCGGTTTCGCGATACCGATCAACATGGCCAAGAACGTCATGACGCAGCTCATTGCGGACGGGCGTGTTCGCTACGGGTACATCGGGATACAACTCCAGGAGCTCGACAAGACGATTGCAGATGGATTGGGGCTCAAGATCGATCACGGGATCATCGTGCGGGAGGTGCTCGACGGGTATCCGGCGGAGGAGGCGGGCATCCGGCAGAAAGACGTGATTCTTGAGTACAACGGCGAGGCCGTGAGAAACAGTGCCGGATTTCGTCTCAAAGTGGGAAACACGCCGATCGGCAAGACAGTGCCCATCGTGGTGTGGAGAGATGGCCAGAGGAAACAGCTGAACATCACGATTGCGGAGCGTCCCGAGGACACGACCGTCGCGGCTGCGGAAACGCGCACACAGGGATCCTGGCTCGGGCTCGAGGTGGACAACGCCGATTCACGCGAAGTCCGGCAGCGGTTCGAGACCGCGCGCGGCCAGAAGGGAGTGATTGTGTTGGGAGTGGAAGAGGGAAGCCCCGCCGAGGACGCCGGAATCCGCGAGGGGGACATCATCACCGAGGTGTACTCGCAATCGGTCGACGACCTGGAGGGATATCTGAGGATCGCGGAGAAGCTGAAGGACAGGAAAGACCCCATCGCTTTTCTGGTTAAGAGAGGGAAGAGTACGACGTACGTTCCGGTCAAGCCAGGCAAGCGATAGAGCGCGGAAACCCCACGCCGCCCAAAATCGCGCGCAAAGGTGGGTGATCAAAAATGTTCGATCAGGATGAAGACTCCGAGAGGTCCGAGAGGAGCGAAACGACGCGTCGCAGTGCAAGCGGCAACCGCAGCCTGGACGTGTACCTCCACGAGATCAACCGGACTCCCCTGCTGAAGAGAGAACAGGAGCAGACGCTCGCGCAACAGATCCGCGAAGGCAGCCAGACTGCCCTCGACTCTTTGATCAAGGCGAACCTCCGGTTCGTGGTTTCGATCGCCAAGCAGTACTCCAACCAGGGGCTCTCGCTGGAGGACCTCATCAACGAGGGCAACCTGGGGCTTATCAAAGCGGCCCATCGTTTCGACGAGAAGCGCGGCTTCAAGTTCATTTCGTACGCGGTGTGGTGGATCCGGCAAGCGATGCTGCAGGCGTTGGCGGAGCACTCGCGTATCGTGCGGCTTCCCCTCAACCGCGCCGGGACGCTGTACCGGATCGGCAAGGCGTCGCGCCAGCTCGACCAGGAGCTGGGCCGGCAGCCCACTGCGGAGGAAATCGCCGCCCGCCTCGACCTCTCCGTAGAGGAAGTCCAAGACACGATGAGCATAGCGAACACGCATGTCTCGCTGGACGACCCTTACTCGGACGAAAGGGAGGACAACGCGTTGGTCGACTACCTGGCCGACGACGAGCAGGCGTCACCGGACGAGGGTACGTACTCGAACGCACTCACGGAAGACATGGAGAAGGCGCTCAACACGCTTGGCGAGCGCGAGAGACTCATTCTGACCCTTTATTTCGGCCTGAACGGCGAGGAGCCGCTGACACTGGAAGATATCGGCAAGCGGATGAACCTGACACGTGAGCGCATCCGGCAGATCAAGGAAAAAGCGATCCAGCGTCTGCGGCATTCGGCGCGGGCGAAATTCCTGAAGGGTTATATTGAATAGTTCAGTTTTTCAGCGAAATCCTTTCCCCCCAGGAGGCGCCGCGGCCCGACCACGGCGCCTTTTTTTTCGCACTTCCGCATCTCGGGGCTCGTGGTGGAGTGGGGGCGAGTGCTTCTCGCCAACCCGCGCGACGGCCATCTCGGACCCAGCGAGCGGGGCGGGAGATGCAACCCATTGGAACGAAACAAGAAAAAGGCACAGTATTTGCACCTCTCTCCCGGGATTTGATCTTGACAGGGCCCGGTATCTCGAATAGCCTTCGGCCATCCTGGAGATACCATGGCCACACCGCATGATATGAGAGATAAGTACTTTAATTTTCTCTACATACCCTCCAACAACGCCGAGCCTCGCCCGATCCTCATCCGACGCTGGCTCGTGTATGTCCTCATCGCGGTGGTGTCATTTGGCGGGGCCGTTGCAGGTTTGATGACGGTCAGGTACACCGGGAAGATCCGCGAGACGTACAAAATGGCCGGTCTGGAGAAGCAGAACGAGCAGCTTCGGACCCAGCTGAAGTCCTTTGAAGAGGAAATGACCCTCCTCCGCCGTCAAGTCGCACAGAACTTCGACTTCCAGAAAAAAGCCCGGATTCTCGCCCAGCTCGACGACATCAGCGACGACGTCACGGAAGTGGGTGTCGGTGGACCGGACTACGCGTACATCCAGTCGATAACGGCGCTGGATCCGCAAACCGCCGAAAGGGTGCTGTCGGCGAACGTCGACATCAAAAAGCTGATCCGTCAGGCTGCTTTGCAGCGCGAGAATTATCAAGAGATTATCGCCAGTTTGGAGTCGACGGCGGACCTGCTGCGCCACACACCGTCACTCCGACCAATCAAAGTCGGATTTTTGAGCAGCCGGTTCGGGTGGCGAATGGACCCCATCACCGGCTTGCGGACACTGCACCGCGGTGCTGACTTCTCCGCTCGCAAAGGGACCCCGGTTTTCGCCACCGCCGACGGAGTCGTAACCTACGCGGGGTGGTGGGAGACGTACGGGAAAGTGGTGGAGATGTCGCATGGCTACGGCACCGTCACTCGATACGCGCACTTGGAGACCCAACTCGTGTCGCGAGGCGAACGCGTGAAGCGGGGGGATATCATCGGCCGGGTCGGATCCTCCGGGAGATCGACGTTTTCCCACCTGCACTACGAGGTCGAAGTCGACGGCAAACGGGTCGATCCGCTCAAGTACGTTCTGTCCCGCTGAACGCTCCGCCTGCCCTCACCGGATCGCGGACAATTTTTCTTGCCAAGGATTTCGGCGCTGCTCTAATCTCATCCCGAAGGTACCAGGCGAACTATCGTATTGAAAATAGAAAGCTTCGCGCAATCGACGACAGTCTGAGACGTTAGTAGGCGAAGCTTGGAAGGTGTTTTTGTCTCTTCCTTAGGACTCTCGTGGGGGCCTTCGAGGTGAAGCGGTTGTCCGCGATCGTGCTGTCCGGCTGGGCGGTGTTGTTCGCCCTGTCAGGGTTGGGCTCAGCGCCGGGCTTCGCCGCGGCTGCGACGTCGGTCGAAGCCGCGCGGTACTCGGTCGACCAATCCCGTACGCGAGTCGTTCTCGATGTCAGCGCCCGGTGCGCGTACCAGGTTACGACCCTGGAAGGCCCCGATCGCCTTGTCGTAAACATCCCCGACGCCCGTCCGGGCTCTGCCCTCAAACCGATTTCGATGTCGAGCGGCGCCGTTCACCGTTTGCGCCTGAACCGGCTGTCGTGGGGCCTTCAGATCGTGTTCGATCTCCGGGGCCCCGCTCGCTGGGAGGATTTCACGCTGCCGCGATCGGGGAAGCACAAGGACCGGATCGTGGTGGACCTGTTCGAGCCGGTGCGGGCCGCCGCCACCACAAGTTGTAGCGCGCCTCGCGAAGAGACGTTCGTGGTGGCCATCGACGCCGGTCACGGCGGCTCGGACCCCGGTACCATGGGGCGGTTCGGGCTGGTGGAGAAGACACTCGCCCTCGACATTGCCAAGCGGGTCGCCGCGCGCATCGACGGGACCCCCGGATTCAAGACCGTCATGACTCGCGACCGGGACGTTTACCTGACGCTTCCGGATCGCTCCGCCATCGCCGCGCGCCAAAGGGCGGACGTGTTCGTGAGCATCCATCTCAATTCGGCCAGAAACCGCTCGGCCCGGGGTGCGGAAGTGTTCTTCCTTTCTCCTTCGGGAGCCCGTGTGACGGCTGACCGGATGTTGTCGGACCCGCAGCGTGCGGCGGACGAGATGGGTCTCCGCGAGGAGGGTAACCCCGACATCCTCTACATGCTGGTGGACGTGAACCAGCAGGCGATCATGATGCGCAGCGAACGACTGGCCGAGTCGATACTCGAATCGCTGGGCCGGAGCGACCTTCCGCCGTCGCGGCTGGTCAAGCAGAAGTCCTTCTCCGTGCTCCGAACCATCGAAATGCCCTCGGTCCTCGTCGAGGCCGGTTTCGTCACCAACGTGAACGACGCCAAGGTCATCCGCACCGAGTCGGGGAGGGAACGCATCTCGGAGGCCATAGCGCGCGGCATCGTCTCGTATTTCAAGTCCAATCCGCCCCCGCGAGCGGAAAGAGAGAAGACGGTTGTTCACAAGGTACAGCGGGGAGAGTCGTTGTGGGGGATATCACAACTGTACAACACAACGGTCGCCAGCTTGCGGGCGGCGAACCACCTCAAAGACTCTGCGGTGATCCACGTGGGGCAGGAATTGATCGTCACCAACCGGTGAGGCTTCCGACCCGATGAATCTCAAGAAATCGCTGACGGAGAACCTCGGCGTTAAGCTTGTCGCGCTCGTGGTGGCGCTGTTCATCTGGTTCAACGCCAGCGGCCAGAAGGAAGTCGTGTGGATGAAGGCCATACCGATCGTGCTGGAGAACGTCCCTGAATCGCTGGTGGTGATGGGAGATACCCCGGATGAGGTCGAGGTGAGCATAACGGGAACCAAGCGGCAGTTGATGCTCATGAGCTTCAAGCGAATGCGCCTCCGCGTGGACCTCGCCGAGCACGAGCAGGGGCGCCAGCGTGTGTCGCTCACCCCCAGGCAGATCGATCTGCCTTCGGGCATCGATCGGCGCAACGTCCGCATCGTGGAACCCACCACGCTCAATCTTCGCCTCGACAGGCTGGTGACCCGGCGCACGCCGGTGTCGCTCACGACCGACGGAGTGATTCCGGACAATCTGGTACTGTTGAGCGGATCGCTGTCGATCACGCCGTCCTGGGTGTCGGTCGATGGCCCGGCGTCCCTGGTCGAGCGTCTGCGCGCGGTGCCGACGCGTCCGTTCGATCTCAGCAAGGTGCGGGAATCGGGTGAGCGTGAACTGGAACTGGATTTCGATCGTGAGACGATCGCGTGCGATCCGGAACGCGTGACGGTGAAGCTCCGAGTGAGCCCGAAGGGCGAACGGGTGCTGGCGAACGTCCCGCCCACGGTATTGCTCGATTCCGACGACTTCCAAGCGAGAGTGGCGCCTCAGACCATATCGCTCACGCTCGGTGGGCCGCAGGAGGTGCTCGACACTCTCTCCTCGGGAGACGTGTCTGTGCTTCTCAACCTCGGGGGTTTGGCGGTAGCGCGGTATCGCATCGCCCCCGAAGTGATTCTCCCCCCGGCCGTCGAACTGATGTCGATGAGCGTCGACACTCTGACGGTGGACATCGTCAAGAAAGCCCGTCGGGGTTCCCGGTGATTCCGGGCCTCTGCCGCCATGAAGAACAAGCTGCAGGTGATCGACTTCAACGTCGTCTCCGCCTACATGGGGCGATTCCTCA
>JBGSIK010000392.1:0-8576 GCA_041742575.1 Candidatus Krumholzibacteriia bacterium | reverse complement strand
CGTCGATGGCATCCAGCAGGATCCCATCGAGGGCGTCAGCATGCTCTACTCGTTCAACGACGCCAAGGCGGCCGAGCGGCACGAGACCCAGTACTTCGAAATGTTCGGCAACCGCGGCATCTACCACAAGGGCTGGACTGCGGTGACGAAGCACCGGACGCCCTGGATCCTCGTTGGCCAGAAGACGATCGCACTCGACGATGACGTTTGGGAGCTGTACGACACCACCAAAGACTGGAGCCAGGCCAAGGACCTGTCCAAGCAGATGCCGGAGAGGCTCCACGAGCTGCAGCGCCTCTGGATGATCGAAGCAACGCGCTACAAGGTGCTGCCGATCGACGACCGGGTTGCCGAGAAGCTCAACCCGGATATCGCCGGCCGGCCGGTACTGGTCAAGGGCAAGGCGCAACTCCTGTTCGGAGGAATGGGGCGCCTCTCGGAGAACTGCGTTCTCAACCTCAAGAACAAGTCGCACTCCGTCACCGCCGAGATCGTGGTGCCCAAGGGGGGCGCCGAGGGTGTCATCATAGCTCAGGGGGCCAACATCGGCGGCTGGACCCTTTACGCCAAGGGCGGCAAGCTCAAGTACTGCTACAACGTGGCGGGGGTGCAGCACTTCTTCGTCGAGGCCGCAGGTCCGATCCCGGAGGGCGAGCACCAGGTGCGCATGGAGTTCGCCTATGCCGGCGGCGGCTTGGGCAAGGGAGGCAAGGTCACACTCTACACCGACGGCAAGAAAGTGGGCGACGGGACTATCCCGATGACGCAGGCGATGATCTTCTCCGCCGACGACGGCTGCGATGTCGGCGAAGACACGGGCGCCCCTGTCTCCCCGGACTACGGCCCACTGGGAAACCGCTTCAACGGCCAGGTCAAGGGCGTGCAGCTCGCGATCGCCGATGCCGCGGAGGACGTGGATCACCTGGTCTCACCGGAGGACGCCATCCGCATCGCGATGGCGCGGCAGTAAATCCATGCAGGACCGGCAGCCCGAAGGAGGGCTGCCGGTCACATACTCTCCACGCGCGCGGAGGATACGAAATGGCAATGAAAGAATACAAACCGGGAACCGCATTTACGGGCGTCATCGGGCGGACGTTCGATGTCTCCAGCCCCGCTTGGCCAGAACCGCTGCGGGCGAAAGAAGGAGCGCCCAACGTCCTCTTCATCGTGCAGGACGACACCGGTTTCGGCCAGATGGGCTGTTTTGGCAGCCCCATCAAGACGCCGAACATCGATGCACTCGCCAAGGGCGGCCTGCTGTTCAACAACATGCACATCACGGCGCTCTGCTCGCCCACCCGGTCATGCATCCTGACCGGGCGCAACCATCACTCCAATGCCATGTCCTGTATCACCGAGGCTTCCACCGGCTATCCGGGTGGAAACGGGTACATCCCGTTCGAGAACGGGATGCTCTCCGAGATCCTGCTCCAGCGCGGCTACAACACCTTCGCTCTCGGCAAGTGGCACCTGACGCCGGCCGATCAGACATCGGCGGCCGGTCCGTACGATCGCTGGCCGCTCGGACGGGGCTTCGAGCGTTTCTACGGTTTTCTCGGGGGAGATACCCATCAATACTACCCGGAGCTCGTGTACGACAACCACAGCGTCGAGCCCGAGAAGACACCGGCGGAGGGATACCACCTGACCGAGGACATTACGGACAGGGCGATCAGCTTCATCGCCGACTCCAAACAGGTCGCGCCGAACAAACCTTTCTTCATGTACTTCTGCCCCGGTGCCATGCATGCGCCGCATCACGTTCCGAAGGAATGGGCTGACAAGTACAAGGGCGCGTTCGACGACGGCTGGGACGCCTACCGCGAAAAGACGTTCAAGCGGCAGAAAGAGCTGGGGATCGTCCCGCGCGACGCCGAGCTCTCGCGCCACGATCCCGACGTGCAGGACTGGAACACGCTCTCCGCGGGCGAGAAGAAGCTATATGCCCGCATGATGGAAGTGTTCGCCGGGTTCCTGTCCCACACGGACTATCACTACGGCCGCCTGTTCGATTTTCTGAAGAAGATCGGGGAATGGGACAACACGCTCATCATATTCATCTCCGACAACGGCGCGAGCTCCGAGGGCGGACCGACCGGGTCGGTCAACGAGAACAAGTTCTTCAACAACGTGCCGGAATCGCTGGAACAAAACCTGAAGATGATCGACGATCTGGGCACGCCGACGACCTTCAACCACTACGCCTGGGGTTGGACCTTCGCGGGGAACACGCCGTTCCGCCGCTGGAAGCGCGAAACGTATCGCGGCGGCATCAGCGACCCGTTCATCGTCCACTGGCCGAAAGGGATCAAGGCGAAGGGCGAAGTGCGCATGCAGTATGCCCACGCGATCGACATGGTGCCGACGGTGCTCGAGGCGTTGGGCATCGAGGCCCCGGTTTCCATAAAGGGCGTGACCCAGTCGCCGATCGAGGGACACAGCTTTGCCCATGTCTTCAACGACGCGAAAGCGCCCACAAAGCACATCACTCAGTACTTCGAGATGATGGGGCACCGGTCCATCTATCACGACGGCTGGCGCGCGGTGTGCCCGTGGCCGGGGACGTCGTTCAAGGAAGCGGGCGCCTTCTTCGGCGCTCCGATCGACAAGGACAAGCTGACCGAGCTCGACGCCGGCGGCTGGGAGCTCTACAACATCGAGAAGGACGTCGCCGAGAACCACAACATCGCGGCCCAGAACAGGGCGAAGCTGATCGAGCTGATCGCAATGTGGTACGTGGAGGCGGGCAAGTACAACGTCCTGCCCGTGGACTCGCGCGGCACGGCGCGCTTCGCCGATCCGCGCCCGCAGATCGCGGTCGCCCGGAACAGCTACACGTACTATCCGGGCACACAGACGATACCGATCAATGCATGTCCCTCTGTCCTGAACCGGCCGCACAGCATCGCCGCGGACGTCGAGGTCCCCAAGGGGGGCGCGGAAGGAGTGCTGCTCTCGGCCGGGGATGTCCAGGGAGGCTTCGCCCTTTACGTGCAAAGCGGCAAGCTCCACTACGCCTACAACTACGTGGGCAGCGATTTCTTCCACGTGGAATCGAATGTCCCCGTTCCGGAGGGGAACCACGAGCTGCGCTTCGAGTTCGAGGTGACCGGCAAACCTGATGTCAAGAGCGGAAAGGGCGCGCCGGGCCGCGGTCAGATCTACATCGACGGCAAGCTGGTCGGGCAGGTCGACATTCCCCTCACGATGCCGCTGTCGCTCGGATTGGGTGGGGGGTTCGTATGTGGCGCCGACGCCGGCTCGCCGGTCTGCGACAAGTACGATCCCCCATTCCGGTTCACCGGCACGCTCCACGGCGTGACCGTCGACGTGAGCGGAGAGTTGATCAAGGACGACGAACAGACCGTGAAAAGGATAATGGCGCGGCAGTAGCGACAGGTGCCCTGGTGGAGGCGGCCGCAACACAGTGGCTGCCTCCTCGAGAGATGCGGAGAAAGAAGCCAACGTGCAGAATGACGTGGAGGATTGTCAATGGCCGTGAAGGAACAGACTCCTACACCCCATATCGAACCGCGCTGGCCCGTGGCGCTGGCGATACTCGTGGTGTTCTGGCTGCTGGCGGTTTTGCCGGCGCGCGTCAGATTTTTCCCGGTGTGGGTTCCCTTCGTTTTCGGGATCGCGGTGCTTCTGCCGATGGCCGGAGTGGGGATCACCGGCGCAAGAGCGCGGTGGTTGCGCGTTGAGCGCGCGATCACCTTGATCTTCGTTGTGTTCTCGGGCGCTGGAAATCTCGCAGCACTGGTGTTCCTGGTTCGCGCAATGATATTCCGATCCGCGGAGATCGGCGGCCTGCAGCTGCTCACCTCGAGCATCGCGGTGTGGGTGACGAACGTGCTCGCGTTCTCGCTACTGTATTGGCAGATCGATCGGGGTGGCCCCGGCACCCGGGCGGGCGGTGCGAACGTTCGGCCTGACTGGCTCTTTCCGCAGGAAGGGGCTCCCGCGCAGCACGTGCCCCCCGGCTGGCGGCCGGTTTACGTCGACTATCTGTTCTTGGGCTATTCGACCGCAACGGCGTTCAGCACCACCGATGTCATGCCGCTGACGTCCCGGGCAAAGCTCTTGATGATGGCTGAAAGCACGATCTCGCTTGTGACGCTTGTCGTCGTCGCGGCACGCGCGATCAATATTCTCGGCAGCTAGAGTCGATGGCGATGAGAGAGGATCGATGACTACTTTGGGCGCCGGTGTCGCTCACACCCTCCGGGAAGGAGAGGAATAACGTCATGGGAAATGTTCGCGAGTGGATCGAACTTGCTGCCAAGTTGATCGAGGCGATGGCCGTCGCGATCATGGTCGGCTTCATCGTTGTCGGGACAGTGAAATGGCTTGTCTTTTCCAGCAGGCGGTACGAGAAGACCTACGAGCGCTATCGTGCGGGACTGGGGAGGGTACTACTGGTCGGGCTCGAGCTTCTGGTCGCGGCCGACATCATCCGCACCGTGGCGCTCAACACGACGCTGCTAAACATCGCGACCCTGGGGGCCCTCGTGATGGTGAGGACCTTCCTGGGGTGGACGCTGACCGTCGAGGTCGAGGGCCGCTGGCCCTGGAAGAAGGCGACGGAGGCCCGCCCGAGCGGCACGCCGCAATAGAAGGGCACGACGCTACCCCGGCGTGGCCGTACTCGGGGGCGGCACAAGGGCCAAAACAGAAAGGGGCGACCCAGCATGGGTGATCATTTGAGTTTCATCGAAGGTTTTTTGGCTCGGCTGCAAGGGCCGATGAGTTTCCGCTTCCTCATACAGCCGCTGGTCGCGCTCGTTTTCGCCATCCGGGACGGCCGGAGAGACGCGCGCGAAGGACGTCCGCCCTACTTTTGGGCCCTGTTCACCGACGCGGGGCAGCGGCGCGACATGGTCGCGAGCGGCTGGAAGTCAATAGGCAAGGTGTTCATTATCGCCATCGTCCTCGATTTCGTCTTTCAGTACATCGTGTTCCGGGACTTTCGCCCGGTCGCGGCGTTGCTCGCCGGGTTGATCCTGGCGCTCGTCCCCTATCTTCTGCTCCGGGGACCCGTAAACCGCCTCATGCGCCGGAAGGCGAAGGGAGAGAAGCCATGAACACCGACTCGGGTGAGAGGACACCCAACCCGAAGCCTGCCTCTTCAACCGCTCCCGAAGCAACCGGAGGCGTGAGAGGAATCCACAAGATCCTGGCCGGCTTTGGAGCATCGCTCGGTGTCGCCCGGGCCGGACCACGGACACCCGGGGACGATACTATCGACACGAGCACGAAACTGGCGATGGACCGGACCTACTGGGCTGCAGAGCGAACGCTGATGGGCTGGATCCGGACAGCGCTCTCGATGATCAGCTTCGGGTTCACGATCGGCAAGTTCGGACAGGCCCTGGAACACATCGATGTGCAAGGGTTTCGAGGCGTGCGCGAGATTGGTGTCAGCAGCATCGCCTACTTCCTCGTAACGCTCGGCACGCTCTCACTCTTTGCGGCGGCCGTGCAGTACAGCCGTAACGTGTATGAACTCCGTGTGCACGGCCAGCGAGTCCGGCCGAGCATCGGGTTTGTGGTCGCGCTGGTGCTGGTGGTGATGGGCATCGTGGCCTTCAGCTCGCTGGTCAGAAAGCTATGAGCGAAGCGGTGCGAGATTGCGAGGAGTAATAGCTCTTGTCGGCTTTTGTCTTTCTACCTATAATCCTGTTCCATAAGTTGGAGGTTCGGCGAACCACTCGACGGAGGTTTTATATGAGAATTCTGAACACAATCGTTCTCCTCGTCGCCGCTCTGGCGGTGATGGGGTGCTCAACGATATCTGTGAACCACGTCTACGATACTCAGGCGGACTTCACCGTATACAAGACTTACGCCTGGATCGAGCAGCCGACAATGGGGGTCGGGAGTGCCGAGACTGCGCAACGGATGAACACGCTCGTCGACAAACTGGTCAAGAACGCCGTCGATACCCAGCTCGCGGCCAAAGGGTTGACGCTCGTCGCTGAGAACCCCGATGCACTCCTCATCTATCACACAGGTATCGATCAGAAGATCGAAGTGCAGGAGTACGGGTATTCATATCCCCATTATCCTTATGGAGGATGGTATGGGGGAGGGTATGGGGGGCAGTCAATCGACGTCTACGAATACAAAGAGGGAACGTTGATCGTCGATCTCATCGACGCCAAAACCGAACAGCTCGTTTGGCGCAGCACCGCGACAAAAACCCTCGAAGAGACGGCAACCATGGAACAGCGGCAAGCGAATGTCAACGAAGTTGTAACGAAGATGTTCGCGAGCTATCCGCCTAAATAGCGAGGCCTTCCTCGACGGGTCGCCCGTGCATGGTAGGTACGACCATGCGATGAGACCATAGGGTCGTTCTCTACGCAGTAGACGGTCTGCCGTCATTCAACGGTAGGAGGTTTTTATGAAGTCGAAAGCAGTACTGCTGTTCGTTCTGGTGCTCGTGGGCGCCGCCCCATCCTGGGCGCAGAGCCAATCGTCGGGTTGGGGGTTCCAGCAGCCGAGCCACCGGATCGAACTCCTGGGTTACGGCGGATACCTGTGGAGCGGGAGCCAGGATGTGTGGTACGGGAACCAATCGGGAGAAATCGATGTCAAAGATAGCGCCATCTGGGGTATCGAGGCAGACATCGCCACGCGCCCGGGCGCCCAGGTCGTCCTTCTCTATCACCGGCAGGACTCGGGGCTCGAGTTCCGGTACAGAGGGCAGAGCTTCGACGTCGGCGACGTCGCCCTCGAGCATTGGCACATCGGCGGCCTCAGCGGGATCCAGCGCGGCAATGTTATGCCGTTCGCGATGGTGACTCTGGGCGGGACGCGTATCGTCAACGAGTTCGCCGGGGGGGAAGACGACATTTGGAAGTTTTCGATGCTCTTCGGGTTGGGTGCCAAAATTTATGTGAACGAAAGAGTGGGGCTTCGGGTGCAAGGCCGGCTTCCGTGGATCCTCCTCGAAGGAGGCGGCTCGGTGGCGTGCGGCTCGGGCGGTTGCTACTCGTCTTTTGGGGGCTACGGTATCGTTCAGATAGATGTGTCGGGCGGTCTGTTCGTGATGTTCTGACGAATTCGCTCCGGCCAAAGACGGACCCTGCTCCGCCGCGGGACGGACGCGGCGATCGACCGGCAGGATGCGCGCCCAAGTTTGATTTGCGGGCGTTGAGACTTTGCCTGGTGCTGGCGCTGGTCTCGACGCCCGCCTTGCTTTCCGGCCTCAGCGGCCCCTACGCCCGCCGCCCCCCCTGCGCGTACTACTCTGCGTAGCACGCTGATTGCCGGTCTGTCGTGCCTGATAGTCGCGATTCAGCTGACTCTGCACGTTCGAATTCGAGACGCTCGACGACGGCTGAGTGGCCGGTTTGGCCGCTGCTCCGGTAGACGGCTTCGCCGCCGCTCCCGTGCTCGCGGTGCTCGGTTTTGCTCCTGCGCTCGGCTGCGTGCCCGTACTCGGTTTCGCGCTTGTGCTCGGCTGTGTACCCGCGCTCGGCTTCGCACCCGTACTCGGCTGTGTGCCCGCGCTCGGTTTCGTGCCCGTGCTCGGTACATCCCGCGTCCCGGCCGAGACCTCGCCTGTCTTGGGAGAGGCGGATCCGCCCCCGCCCGCGCTGTTCCAGTCTCCGTTCTCATCGCGCTTGTAGACGTTGCCGTCTTTGCCCGCGTAGTAGTTACCTTCCCCATCCTTGACGACGAAGCCGCTGCCCTGATCTCCCTTGTAACCGGCCCCCGCGGCTCCCCCAGACGTCTGGAAACCGCCCATCGTGCCCTGCGAGTTGCTGACGCTCCCTCCGCGGGCCCAGTCGTCCCCCTTCACCACGGCCGATTGATTCCACGATCCGTAGGCGTTATACCCCCCGCGCTGGCCGGCCCATGCTCCCGTGCTCGGGTTGTATGCGGTCCGATAACCCTGGCCGCCGTACGGACCGTAGGCATAACCTCCGCGCGAGTAGACTCCCGTCGCCGGGTTGTATCTGGCGCCGTAGCCGGCTCCGCCATATGGTCCGTGAGCGCTATACCCGTAGCCGTACGGACTGGCGTAGTAATGAGCGTGTCCGTAGTACGGCACCGGCCGGGGCCCGTAGCCCCAGTAGTAGGGCGGGTAATAACCATAATAGTAATAGGGGCTGTACGCGGCCGCGATCATCATCCCCATTCCGAACATCACGACCCCCGCGCAAACCACCTCTCCGTTGTAGCCGGATGTGCATCCGCAGGTCACGGTCGTGGGCGTGGATTCGTAGATATAGACATAGGTCACGTGGTGCTTCGGCGACGCCGCCGGGATCGAGTAAATCTCCTTCGGAATCGAATCGGCCACGACCCACGGCCCGGTCGGCGATTTGCCGGTGAACCAGACTGCCTCGTAACAGGTGTAGTAGGTCGATCCCACGAGAAAGACGTCGTTCGACGTGTTGACCGCGTACTTTACGGAGGGGGTGTTGTCGACCGGTTGAAAGTCAGGCTTCCCGTCGTATGTCACCACTGCTTTGGCCTCGCTGCGGTTGACCACTCCTATTTTGGGAATGGAGGCGAGGAGCACGGCGTCGCGAGCCTCGTCGGTGCCGGGCACGGACGCG
>JBGSIK010000391.1:0-3762 GCA_041742575.1 Candidatus Krumholzibacteriia bacterium | reverse complement strand
CTTCGAGCAGGGGAACCGGTGGTACGAGTCCGGCGACTACGAGCAAGCGATCGAGGCTTACGAGGAAATCCTGGCGCAGGGAGGTGTAGCGCCGGAGCTCCATTACAATCTGGGAAACGCCTACTTCCAAGCAGGGCAGTTGGGACGGGCCGTTCTCAATTACGAGCGGGCCTTGCGCTTGTCTCCGCGCGCAGCGGACACGCGCGCCAACCTGAATCTGGTCTCGTCCCTGCTTCGGGATAAGCAGTTCGTCGGAACACCCGGGCTGGTGCGGCGGATCGTCGCGTGGCCGTACCGCAACTCGAGCCTCGGGGAAACGCTCGTCGTCTCTTCCGCTCTCTATCTCGCGCTCGTCCTGGTTGTGATCGGGTTCGTGTTTCGAGAATCGGCTTTCGTGTCCCGCATCTACGAAAAGGTGTCACTGGCATCGCCGGGGCGGTTGCTCGGCCTCGACAAGGCCAGGGATTATGGTTTCGCGATGGCGGTGTTGTTCCTGCTGCTCGCCGTCTCCACGACGTCGGCGTTCGTCAAAGGCCAGGAGGTGCGGGCGCGGCGGGCGGCGGTGGTCGTCCAGGCCGAAGTGGAAGTGTACGCGGCGCCGAGCGAGGGTTCGACGTTGCAGTTCAAGATTCACGAGGGCACGCATGTGACCCTGGGGGAGACGCGACCGGGTTGGGTGCAGATACGCCTTCCCGGAGACCTCACGGGGTGGATTGGCAGCGAGGCTGCGGAACGGATCTGACTACCTGCGGTTCTATTCGAAGTCGATATAGAGCTCCGTGCCGCCGAGTCGGATGACGTCGCCATTCTTGAGGGCGGCCTTTTTGGTGGCGACCCCGTTGAGGAACAGGCCCCCCGACCCCTCCAGATCCTCCAGCACGTACTTCCCGCGCTCGTGCCGGATACGGGCGTGATAACGCGCCACCTCCGGGTCCTTGAGCTCGATGTTGTTGTCGTGCTCGCGACCGATGCTCATGGTCATCGGCAACAGCGGGATCTTCTTGCCGGACTGGGGACCGGACTTGATGATGAGGTTCGGAAAACCGACGGCGACGTCTTCCTCACCTTTTCCACCGGCGCGGGCTTGCTGGGTTCCCTCAGTGTCGGACGGATCGGCCAGCGCGCTGAGCGGATCTGCCTCCCCATTGTCCGTCTTGCTCGCTCCGCTCGCTGCGGTCGTCTCGCGGGCCGCGGCCTGCCGTCGGTTGTCGGTCGACTTGAGTTCGCCGAATTCGTCCAGCCACGCCTGCGGGTTCTCGAACGACGACTCGGACACGGAGGCCCTTCGCTCCGTCTCCCGACCCGCGGGCGGGGTCTTGACGGAATGGGAGCCGATCGTTTCCCTTGATTGGACCGGGGGCCGGTCGGGCGCCGGTTCTTTCGCCGGCCCGGCGGGCGTTTTCTTCGGACCCGTTTCGAGCATTACGCTCAGATCGGCCTTCCGGCGCATCTTGAAGTCGAGGTCCGGTTTGAGGCGGGACTTCACTTCGTTGTACCGAACCTCGTCGTACTCGCCGATGCGGCGACGGAAATCGGCTTCGGCGAGTTCGTCCTCCAACGTACGGATTTCGCCCTCCAAGCCCGAAAGCTCCCCGCGGGCCTCCTGCAGAAAGCCCTCGATTTCGGACCTCAACGGGCTCGACTGCGAGCGGAGGTCGTCGAGCTTGCGGGCGTAATCATCTCGGACCTTCTCGTAGATCCGCTGGCTCACCGACCCTTTTTCCGCCTCAGCCTTGGCGAGCCGCTCTTCGAGGAGCTTGCGCTGTGCCTCGAGTTCCTTGTAGGAAGCAAGTTTTTCTTCCAGTTTGTCCGGCGATTTGCCGGTCAGCGTCTGCGACATCGGTGCCTCCACGAGCGATTTGTGGGCCCAGAGGTGACTTCAATTGGAGATATGCCAACGTATTAGTCGTGATACCCCTTTCCTGCTCGGGACCGGTTTCCCGAGGACCAGAGAGGCATCGCGTCACGTTTTGCGTAATTTGTGCCAGTTGCCCGCCGGGGGAAGGCACCTCTGGCACTTTTTAAGCACCCCCCTGGAGGAAAGAGGCCGGGCGGCCCCACCCCCGCTGGGTCGGCAACCGGGTGGTGCGAGGACAGGACCAGGGGATGCGTGCGTGTTGACGGGGTAAACGCCATCGGTTAGGCTACACCGCGTCAGAGCCATAAGAGCGCGTCAGAGCCGTAGGAACGCGTCAGGCTTCATAAGGCGCGTCGGACGCATTGGGGATGGAATATGAAACTTGAAGTCGCCGTGCTTAGCGATCCGGGTAAGGTCCGGCCCGGCAACGAAGACGCGTATGGTAGCTTCGCGCCCGCGGGCGGAAGGGAACAGCGCGAGATCGGGTGGCTATTCGTGGTAGCGGACGGTATGGGGGGACACCAGGGCGGTGAGATCGCGAGCCGGCTGGCAGTGGATGCGATCCACGACAGTTACTTTGCCGACCCGGATCCGGACCGCGGCGCAGTGCTGGTGAGAGCGGTGAAAGACGCCAACCGGCTGGTCCTGGAGCAGTCGCAGGCCGACAGCTCGCTTTCAGGGATGGGGACGACGTGCACGGCGATGGCGATCCACGATAGCCGCGGTTTTTTCATTCACATCGGCGACTCGCGCGCCTATTTGCTGCGGGAAGGCGAGCTGGTGCAACTGACCAACGACCACTCGCTGGTCGGCGAAATGATCCGTTCGGGAATGATTACCGACGAGGACGCGCGCAATCACCCGCGGCGGAACGTCATCACCCGGTCCCTGGGTGTTCAAGAGGCGGTCGATGCCGACACGCCGCATACGCCGTTCGAACTCCGCCGCCACGACCTTTTCCTGCTGTGCTCCGACGGCCTCTCTGCATGTGTGAGCGACGAGGAAATCCGCGGGGTTCTCTCGGGAAAGGACCTCGACAGCGTCGCGCGCGCACTGGTGGAGATGGCAAACGCCCGCGGGGGGAAAGACAACGTCACCGTGCTGTTGATCCGCGTTCGCCGGGTCTGACGAACACCCACACCGACCATCGCCGAAATCGGCGGCTCCCAAGCAGATCCTAGAGCAAGAAGTTGAGGCCGATATAGAACCGATCACCGGCGCCGAGGTGCAGTGTGGCAAAGGCCGCCATGCCCGGTGTGAAGTGGAGGGCAGTTCCCAGTCTCAGCTCGACATCCGTGTCCCAGTCGTCCTCGTCGAAGTCGCGGTCGCCCGGGCCATCATCGATGTCCCAGTTGAGGTACTGGATCATGAAGTACACGCCGCCGTACGGCACCAACGTGTTGTTGCTCGAGAGCTCGAACTCGTGGCTCACCATTGCGCCGATCGGTATGTTCACATTGGTTATGTCTTCGCCGGTCTCGAGGCCGAAACCAGAGTTGAGCGAGAGGTCGAACGGCATCGTCGAGTTCCTGGGCACGATGGCGTACTTGACGTCCACGGCGGCGCCGCCCCGGAAATCGTCGTCGTCGCTATCGAGAACGAGTTCGAGACCGAGGTCCGCATAGTTGTTGATGTTGAAACGGCCGAAACCGACCGCCCGAAACAGATCGTCCCCGAACCCGAGTGTCACGCCGAGCGCCGGGGCGTTTTCCTGCACGGGAGGCGCGCCCGGGTATGCGTAGTAAACCTGGGCATTCACCACCGGCGCCACGCACAGCATCGTTGTCACCACGGTCGCCAGGGCCGCCCACCGGGAGAGCCCACGCCTCTTTTCCCGTCGCATGTTTCCTTTCACTGAGTTCATTCGCATGTACGGTTCCTTTCTGCGCCGCCCCCAACGAGCG
>JBGSIK010000390.1:0-4385 GCA_041742575.1 Candidatus Krumholzibacteriia bacterium | reverse complement strand
GCGGAGCGAACTTGCGCCTCGCGCTCGCGACGATCGAGCACGCCGTCCATGATGCGCGGGAATGTTTTCGCGCGGATCACCGCTCCCGGCCGCGGCGACTCCGGCAGCACGATCGTCTCTTCGAGGAATTCGCGCAGGCCGAAAGACTGGGGCCGGCGGAGTTCGGCTTCGGCTTCGGACGAACCGGCGGCGATGTTCCATCCCACCGGCGCAATGTCACGGAAGAAGAATGGGAACCACACGCCGCCGCGCCACGTCACCACCGGCAGCACGCCTCCGGAGGCCCACCGGAGCGGGATGCGTGGCACGGGAATTTCGATCCCGTCGTATGCGGCGCCGCTTGCGCTCGCCGCCTCGGCCGCATCGGCAGGACCCTCGGGATTCCCCATGAGAAATCGGTGGATGTCACGCTCGAGGCGCCGGGCGAGCTCGAGTGTTTCGCCGGTGAGCGCCTGGCGGCAGAGGCCGTTCTTGCCTTCGGTGGTGTAGACGGCGTCGCGGACACCGCGGCGATCAATTGTGACCTCCACCACACGCCCCGTACGGCGCAAGACCACGGGTCGCTCGAGGATCTCCGCCGCGAACACCTGACCCGGGAGCCCATGAGGAGCGCCGAAGACTTCGTCACGCGGTGCCACACCTGGAATGGATCGTCTCGTCATCGGCGATATGGGTGTGCAGTGTTAAGGCGTCTCCGGGAAAGCACCCTGGCGTCGATCAACCGTCAGGTGACGGCGGTCGGTCGGCTACGTCGGGTCGTTCGGGCACGGCTCCCTACGGCCGACTGTGCCCATAGCATCTCCGTGCACGACGGTCGACTCGGTTGTCGGCTCGCATATGGACCCTCTTATTATTGCTCGCCGACAAACGGCCCGCTCGACCCGACAATGCCGGCCGACCACAGACACTCTACCGGCGTTGGCTCACGCGCGTGTTATAATGTGCGGGTCCGACCACCAGTATTCATTGCCTTGAACGTCTCATAAAGGAGTGCTGCCATGCGTTCCGTTTCGGTCGGTTCTCGTGCCGCGATCGCCGTTCTGTTTGCCGTTGTTTTCATCCTGTCCGCCGGCGCGGCTTCCGCGGCGGTGGAGAAGCGCCCGCTCATGCGCTTCCCCGATGTCCATGGAAACACGATTGTCTTCGTCCACGGAGAGGACATCTGGTCGGTACCGGCCGAAGGCGGAGTGGCCACGCGCCTTACCATCAGCGACGGCGAGGAACGGTTTCCCAAGTTCTCGCCCGACGGAAAGTGGATCGCTTTCACGGGCCAGTACGACGGCAACGATGATGTCTACGTGATGAGCGTCCACGGTGGCGACATCGCCCGCGTCACCTACCATCCCGGTTCCGACGATGTGGTGGGGTGGCATCCGACCAAGAACAAGATTCTATTCCGGTCGGATCGCAGCAGCTTCAATCGATTTGCGCGGCTCTTCCTGGTCTCTCCCGACGGCACGGGCCTCGAGGAGCTCATCATGCACGAGGGCGCGCAGGGGAGTTTCTCGCCGGATGGAAAACGCATCGCCTACGCGCGCGAGTCGCGCGAGTTCGCCACGTGGAAGCGCTACCAAGGCGGCGACGCGGAGGACATCTACATTTTCGACTTCGATACCAACAAGGACAAGCGGATGACCGACTTCCGCGGCACGGACCGTGTGCCCATGTGGGTAGGGGACAAGGTGTACTTTTCTTCGGACCGCGAGGGCGTGCTCAACATCTACGCCTACGACACCAAAACGGAGAAGGTCGAACAGATCACGCGACACAAGGACTACGACGTGCGCCGCCCGAGCGCGGATCGCGGGGGGAGCGGCCGGATCGTTTACGAACTGGGCGGCACGCTGTGGCTCCTCGACACTTCGACCGGCCAGTCGCAACAGGTCCCGGTGGAGATCGGAGCGGACGCGCCCGAGGCCAGGCCCTACATCACGTCGGTCACCGACCACATACAGGGCGTGGGAATCTCGCCATCGGGAAAACGCGCTCTCATCGTGGCGCGAGGCGAGGTGTTCACAGTGCCCAAGGAGCATGGCCCCGTACGCAATCTCACCAATGACTCGGGCGCGCGCGACAAGGACGCGGCATGGTCCCCTGACGGCAAGTGGATCGCTTACCTCTCCGACCAGAGTGGCGAGTACGAAGTGTGGCTGGTGGATCCGATGGGCGAGAAAAAGGCCGAGAGAATCACCACACATGAAAACGGTTACCGCCACACCCTCCGCTGGTCGCCGGACAGCAAGAAGATCGCCTTCGCCGACCAGACGCTCAGTTGCTATTTCCTCGACGTGAAGAGCAAGAAGGTCACGAAGGTGGACAAAGCGGAATACGAAAACATCGATGTCTCTCTGGACGTCAAGTCGATATACGATTTCGCGTGGTCGCCGGACAGCCGTTGGCTCGCGTACTCGAAGATGGACGCCGACGGGGTGGAAAAGATCTATGTCTACTCGCTCGAGAGCGGCAAGATCCAGTGCGTGAGCAACGGCCTCTTCAATGATTTCGGGCCGGCGTGGTCGCGCGACGGCAAGCACCTGCTTTTTGTGTCCAACCGCAGGTTCGATCCCACGTTCTGCGATTTCGAATGGGAGATGGTCTACAAGAAGGTTGCCGGTATTTACTGTCTCACGCTTCGCAAGGACGGGGAGCCGCTCTTGCCCCCGCGGAGCGACGAAGAGGAGCTGAAGGCGGAGGACGCCAAGGGCACGGGTGAGGGGAAGGAGAGCGAGAAAGCCGAAGGTAAGGAACCTGCCAAGGGCGAGGACAGCGCGAAGCAAGAGGACGTACGCGTCGAGATCGACTTCGACGGCCTCTCGGAGCGAATCGAAGCGCTGCCGCTGCCGCGCGGGAACTTTCGAAGGCTCACCGCCGGTGACGGCGTGCTCTTCTATCTCGACGAGAGTGAAGGGGACTTCAACCGCTTCGAGTTCCGCGTGCCGGACCGCATGGACCTCCACCGCTTCTCGTTCGAGGACCGCGAGGAGAAGCTGGTGATCGCCGACATCAATGCTTACCAGCTCTCCGCCGACGGAAACCAGCTCGTCTACCGGGAAGGTGAAAAGGTCGGCATCATCGAAGCCAAGGAAACCGAATCGAAGGGCAAGCCCATCGATCTCTCGGAGCTTCGCATGAACCTCGATCCCATGGCCGAGTGGCGGCAGATATTCGAGGAGTCCTGGCGCTTCGAACGCGACTTTTACTACCAAGCCACCATGCACGGCGTCGACTGGCCGGCGATGCGCGAGAAGTACGGGCGGTTGCTGCCGTTCGTTTCGTGCCGCCAGGACATCCAGTACATCGTCGGCGAGCTGATCGGTGAGCTCAGCACCTCACACACCTACGTCTGGGGCGGCGAGTACCGTCGCGAAGCGGAAGAAGTGAACGTGGGC
Organism: Candidatus Krumholzibacteriia bacterium; assembly: GCA_041742575.1. GTDB lineage: Bacteria > Krumholzibacteriota > Krumholzibacteriia > WVZY01 > JAKEHA01 > JBGSIK01. Next base: position 996 of record JBGSIK010000390.1, on the reverse strand, counting down.
ATGCTGGGCGCGGACTATGACATCGATTCCGGCCGCTACCGCTTCAGAAGGATCTATCGCGTGCCCGACTGGACCCGCGAGATCACGCCGCCCTTGTCGCGTCCCGGTGTGGAGGTCCGAGAAGGTGACTATCTGCTCTCGGTGAACGGCATCGATGTCACGGCCGGCAAGGACATTTACAGTTACTTCCAGGATCTCGCCGGCCGGCAAGTGCGCCTCCGCGTTTCGGCGCGTGCCGACGGCAAGGAAGCGCGCGAATACGTGGTCATTCCCGCCCGCGGTGAGAGAACGTTCCGTTATCTCGACTGGGTGGAGCGCAACCGCGCCACGTGCGAGCGCGAATCCGGGGGCGAGATCGGGTACCTCCACCTGCCGGACACCTTTACCGAGTCCACGCGCGAGTTTCCGAAGTACTACTACGCGCAGGTGCGGAAGAAAGGACTGGTGATCGACGGCCGCTTCAACGGCGGCGGCCTCGATCCGTTTATTTTCCTGCACCGGTTGGACACCGAGCCGCTCGCTTACTGGACGAGGCGCTACTCTCACGACCAGACCGACCCGGCGATCGCCACCCGCGCGCACCTCGTGTGCCTCACCAACCGCCAGGCGGGCTCCGGCGGCGACATGCTGCCGATGGAATTCCAGATGATGAAGATGGGGCCGGTGATCGGGACGCGCACGTGGGGAGGCCTGGTGGGCGTGTCCATGTTCATTCCCATGGTCGACGGCGGCGGGCTCACCGTCCCCGACTACCGCATCTACGATCCAAGCGGGAAGTGGATCGTGGAGAACGAGGGAGTGACGCCGGACATCGAGATCGATCTGGATCCGACCGAGGTGGCGCGGGGCTTCGACGCGCAGCTCATGAAAGGGATCGAGGTGCTGAAGCGGAAGATGGCCGAGGATCCGCGCCCGTGGCCGAAGCACGAGGCGTTTCCGGTGGACCGGTAACGCGCTGCGCAATGCGAGGGGTCGGGCGGCCCCATTGGGTCGAGC
>JBGSIK010000389.1:0-5240 GCA_041742575.1 Candidatus Krumholzibacteriia bacterium | reverse complement strand
ACCTGTGGCGGACGGGGCTCGCGACCGCAGCTGCGGCTGGTGTGGTTGTGGCGGTGTTGTGGTTGGGCGTTAACCGAGTCGGCAACCCCGTCGTTACGCGTTATACGATTCTGCCGATTCGCGCCGCAGTCGAAACCGTCTCCAGGTGGGGACCGATGATCTTGCCCGGCGGCGAGAGCGCGATCGGGAAACCCCAGGGTGTATTCCGCTCGGGATACGTGGAAACGAACGCTGAAATCGAGGCCTCGCTCTCGACCCTCTTCGAGGCCTACGGGGGCAGGTCGGCATCCGCGGGGATTGCATACTGGCTCGCTGCCGGCTATGTGACCACCGGGCAGGTGAACTTGGCCCGTGAAATGGTGAACGACGCCCTGAAGCGTTTCCCGGGAGACCCGAGGATCCAGTCGGCGGCGGGCGTCATCGACTACATCGATGGCGATTTCGAGCGCGCCGAGCGCATCTTCCGCCAGCTGCTCGAAACCACTCCCGATGACGCCGTGACCCGAATCAACCTCGCCGTGGTCCTTACGGAACGGAACCAGCTGGAAGACGCTGAAACCGTGCTTTCCGAGGTGCTGGCGCGACACGCCGGCACCCCTCTCGCCCAACGGGCGGAATCTATTATTGATCGTTCCGCCCGACCATAGCTTTCTCCACACACGATCCGCTGTCACGCTGCTCGGTGAGGATCGAGGCCCTATTCGACAAGGACTGGACAATGACTTCGGAATCGACCGGCACCAATACGTCCAGGCGTTTGCCCGCCACCTTCTGGCTCGCCAACTTGATGGAATTCTTCGAACGGGGGGCGTATTACGGGCTCAACGCCATCCTGGCCGTGTATCTGGTGGACCATCGCGGCTTCGGTGTCGAATCGGTGGGATTCCTCCAGGGGATGGTGTACGCGCTCACGTACATCGTGCCCATTGCGGGGGGCGCGCTGGCCGAGAGGCTGGGATACCGAAGAATGTTGCTGGTGGCGTTTTCGCTCCTGACCATCGGGTACTTCGTCGCCGGCAACGTCACCTCCTACGGGATCATATTCCTTGCGCTCCTGGTCATGGCCACCGGAAGCGGACTCTTCAAGCCGATCATCGCCGGGACGATCGCGCGCACCACCACCAAGGAGACCAGCGGCTTCGGATTCGGGCTCTACTACTGGTGCATAAACCTGGGCGCTTTCATCTCGCCTTTCATCGTGAACGTGCTCAAGGGCCTGAGCTGGCGGTACGTTTTCTTGAACTCCGCGGTCTGGTGCTTCTTGATGCTCATACCGGCCACGTTTTTCTACAAAGATCCGGAAAAACCCGCGAGTACCAAGAGCGCCCGGCAGGTGGCGGCCGAAGCGTTGACCGTTCTCGGGGACTCCCGGTTCATGCTGCTCATATTCTCGTATTCCTGCTTCTGGATAATGTACTTCCAACAATTCGGATCCGTGCTCTGGTACCTGCGGGACTTCATCAACCGTGATGTTGTGACCCGGTGGATGGCGGGAATTCCCGTGCTGAGAGTGTTCGAATTCGACGCGGAGTTCGTAACCATCGTGAACGCCGGCACCATCATTTTGCTGGTGCTGCTCGTGAGCCGGATTTGCAGGAACCTCAAGCCCCTCCGGATCATGGCGACCGGGATCGTCATCGGCGCGATGGGATTCGTGGTACTGGCGTTCACGCATGGCCCGTGGATGTTCATCCTCGGCATTGCCGTCTTCTCGATCGGGGAGATGACCGCTCACCCCAAGTACTACAGCTACATCGGCCTGGTGGCCCCCAAGGACAATGTCGCCGTTTACATGGGGTACGCGTTCCTGTATGGGGTGGTCGGGTCCCTCTTCGGGAGCAACTTCGGCGCCATCATGTACGAAAAGATGCTCGTGCCCGTGGTCCCCGCTGCGGACGTCGTGCAGTCCGGTCTTCCCATGGATCCGTACGTGTCGTCCCAGATCCGGGATTTCTGGTTGATCTTCGCCGGCTTGGGTGTAGCCTGCCTGGTTGCGATGCTTCTCTACAATCGGTTCTTCGCGGAGGACACTCCCGCGACCAACCGTCGCGCGTGGAAGGTGATGCTGGTCTTGTACGTCTTGCTGGCCGGCGCCGGCGCGTACTTCCTGGTGCGATCGCTTTTCCTCATGGCGGAGATCCAGTGGAGAACGCTGGTGCAATCGATCCTCATGCTCGCCCTGGGGGTCGGTGGCGTGATCCTGAGCCTCAAGCGCAAGCAAGGAAGCGCGGCGCCGAACAGATAGCGTCCCCGGCGGCCTGACGCGGCGCGAATCGCCCGCGCACGGTCTAATGCATCCCTTGGCTCAAACGGCGGAAGCAAACGATGAACGTCGCTGGTATCGTCATATTCATCGTCACCTACCTGCTGATTGCGGGACGCCGGATCTCGTGGCTCCGCTTCGACCGGCCTGCCGGCGCCCTGTTGGGAGCTCTGGCCTGCGTGGCATTCAGGGTGCTCACGCCCGAGGACGCGCTCGGAGCCGTGAACGCGTCGACGATTCTGCTTTTGTTCGGCGTGATGGGCATGGGCGCTTTTCTCGCGCTCGACGGCTTTTTCGCAGGGGCGGAGACGGCCCTGTCGGCCGTGGCCCGGACTCCGGCCCGTCTGCTCGGCGGCATCGTCTGGACGAGCGGCATCCTGGCTGCGTTCATCACCAACGATGCTGTCTGCGTCCTGGGCGCTCCTCTGGTGGTGGGGCTCATACGGCGCCACAAATTGCCGGCCCTCCCGTTCCTCCTGGCCCTGGCGACAGCGGCCAACACGGGGAGCGTAGCCACCCTGGTCGGCAATCCGCAGAACATGCTGTGCGGGATCCTCGGGAAGCTTTCGTACCGGGAGCACTTGCTGCTCGTTGCCCCGGTTGCGGTGCTCGGCCTGGCGATCAACCACGGGCTACTGCTACTCGTGTTTCGCAACGGCCTGCAGCGGGCGTCGCTGGAGGCGACCGGATCGAGTGGCACTCTCATCAACCGCCGGACCGCGATGACGCTCGGTGTCATCGCGGCCACCGCCATTGCGTACACGCTCGGCGCTAACCTCCCCTTTACCGCGACCGGGGGCTTTGTGACGCTGATGCTCTTGCATCGGCGGGACACGAGGCAACTGTGGTCCCGTATCGATTGGTCGTTATTGCTCTTTTTCGCGGGGCTGTTCGTGGTTGTGGAGGGGTTCATGCGAAGTGGGGCCACCGCGTGGATCTTCGCCCGCTTGCCGCTGGCGGCAGCGAGCAACGGACTCGGCGGTTGGATGCGCTTGTCAGGAATCTTTCTCGTAGGATCGAACATCGTCTCCAATGTGCCGTTCATCCTCGTAGTCGCGAAAGAGATGGCAACCCTGCCGGACCCGAGGCTGGGATGGGAGCTCCTGGCGATGGCTTCCACGTTCGCGGGGAACCTGACGCTCCTGGGTTCGGTGGCCAACATCATCGTGGCCGAAAACGCGCGCGATCTCGGCGGCATCGGCTTTTTGGATTACCTGCGGGTGGGGCTCCCGCTAGCGCTACTCACGACGCTCGTCGGCGTCCTGTGGATGGTGCTCGTTTTTCCCGGCTGATGCTCACGACCACCATCGGCCTGGTCTGAGCCGGCTGTTCTCGCCGGGGAGGCGAGTGCAGGCCCGCTCAGAAGGGGAGCTCGGTCTCGGACGTCTCCACTCCCCATTTCTCCAACTTGAAAGCGTCCGGCTTCGACCTCAGAACCTCGCGCAGCCAATCCTCGGGATATCCCTTCTCCTCCGGGCGGCCGGGACTTTCCTGCACGTAGCCGTCGTTGTAGGTCGTGATCAGGTACTCGGCGAGCTGGCGCCACTTCGCCACCACGGCGTCGGCGTGGCTCAGCGAATGGTTCGAAAGCAGCCGCACCGCCATCTGCGGATCGGATTTGTACAGTTCGCGGGCGCTCTTCTCCACGACGGGTTGGAGCGCCAACAGGTCTCCTTCGATCTTCTGCTGGACCGCGCGGATATCCTTGATCATGTACTCGTATTTGATGTTGGCGTAATTGGCGACGAGATTGAAGACCCACCACGCCGAGTCCCAGGAGAACGCGCCCAGCGATCCCCTGGCGAAAGACTGGGGCACCTCCTGCACGCAGCAGTAGAAAGGCACATAACACGTGGTGTAAGTGTCATCGACACCATACCAGTAAACGCCGCCGATGGCGTCGGGAAGCCAATCCCGCGACTGCGACACGAACGAGTAACCCGTCTGTTGTGTGGAAATGGGACGTTCCCAGGAGTATTCCACGCTGTCGACGGTCCATGTCATCGGGCGCCACCGATTGGGCGATCCGAACGGGCCCGCGTCCACGCCTCTGGTCATGTCGAACGGAGTGCCCTCGTAATGATCGCGCATGAGAGTCATGACGTCGGCCACCGTGAGCTTCTCGTCAGGCTTGATCCAGAGCGGGTAGGGATCGGCGCCCCTCCGGCCCCGATGGTATTCGACGGGGAATGTCCCGGAAGGCGCCGCCCGGCGGAAGATCGACCACACCCGTGTCGCCGTGTAACGAAGCCTCTGGGGAGTGGGGGGACAGTAGGCGTCGCAGAAGCTGAAGGGTTTTCCGGAATTGGGGTCGTAGTAGCCCCTCTGGATCGCAAACTCGATCACGCGCTTCGAGTAGAGGCAGTTTTCCGGATCGTCGAGGGGAAACACACCGATGCGGGAGAGGTTCGCCGTGCACGAAATGTAGCCATCGGGTATGCGGAGCGCCACCCAGTGGGCGCCCTTGCCTCCGGGCCCTGGCCCGATGATTTCGAGAAGCCACGCCTCTTTCTTGTCCGCGATCGATATCGACTCGCCCGTGCTCCGATAGCCGTATTCTTCCACGAGTCCCGCGATCACATCGATCGCTTCGCGCGCGGACTTCGAACGCTGGAGCGCGAGCTGCATCAGCGTCCAGTATTGCAGGAGCGCCTCCGGGTTCTCCAGCTCCATCCGCCCGTCGAAGGTGGTCTCCCCGATGGCGACCTGGTGCTCGTTCATGAGTCCGAAAACGGCATAGGTGTGAGGCGCTTCCTTCACCTTGCCGCGCAGGTTGCCGTCCCAGTCGCGAATTTCGTAGAAAGAACCGGGCTCATGGTCGGCGGCGGGAAGGTACCGGAGGCGGGGATGAAACTCGCCGTCACAGGCATACGTGATGATGACCGATCCGTCTTTCGTCGCGCCCTTGCTCACCAGAATGCTGGTGCAGGAGGCGGCGTCCCCCGCGGCGAGAACAAGGATGACGGCGAGACAGAAG
>JBGSIK010000388.1:0-2453 GCA_041742575.1 Candidatus Krumholzibacteriia bacterium | reverse complement strand
GCCTCGCGCTTGTCATCGCCGGCACGACCATCAACATCTTCTCCATGATGGCGGTGGTCATGTTGGTGGGCATCGTGGTGAACAATGCCATCCTCATCCTGGACTACGCCAGGCAGCTGCGGCAGAAAGGCTACGGCGCGCGCGAAGCGATCCTCGAAGCGGGGCCGAGGCGCCTGCGCGCAATCGTCATGACCACGCTCGCGATCGTGGCCGGTATCGTTCCCCAGGCGTTTGGGGGCGCGGGAGCGTCCTACACTGTGGCGATGGCGGTGACGACGATCGGAGGTATAGTGGCGTCCGGCGTCTTGACGCTGTTCATCATTCCCGTGGTGTACACGTGGTTCGACCGCTTGAGCCGCAGCAGTTGATGCCGCACGACGACTAGAATCTGACACTGTTGCGCCGGCACGTTTGCGCCCGGCGGCCCGGTATCGTCACAGAATCGCGGAGTGGTGGTTGCCGGTGGTGCCCCTTACGGTTTCATTCCGTGCAGCGGCTGCCCGAGCTGGTAGCAGATGACTGACATCGGCTCGGTGTCCGCTTCTTCTTCCGCCGCGCCGCCCGCTCCTCCGCCGAACGCGGCAAATCGCGCCGACACCAGATCCGTCACCACATAGAGCCGCTCGCCCGAAAAGAAAAGCCCGTCGCGCTCGATCGACCCCTGTCCCTTGAGCGACACCTGGCGTACGAACTTCCCCTCGGCATCGAAGACGTCGAACACGCCCAAGACGCCCTTGGGCGCGCTGAACCCGCCCCGACTGGTAAGCACCCACAGCGTGCCGTCGTTGCGCGGAAACATACGGAAGATGTCTCGATCGGTTTTGCTGATCTTCCGCTCCGGTTCGGCGTTGTTGATCCGCACCCGAAACCGCCGGGAGGCGCGTTCCATCTCTTCACCGGAGCGTGCGCGCGACTGGTATTCCCGTTCGATGACGCGGTCCCGCGCGCCGTCGGGACGCCAGACCTCGATGCGGTACGCGTCGAACACGTTGCTGGCGTAAACCCGTCCGTCCGTGCCGGCGACCCAGGGCGTCCCGAATCCGCTGGATTCCTTTTCATCGAAAACCAGGTTTGCAGCGTCGCGCTGGCTTTCGATCGAGAGATAGCTCGCGATCTGTTCACCTTTGGGATTGACGGCAATGATGTGAAAGATCGTTTTGAATCCGGTCTCGCTCTGGGAGAACTCGCTCACCCCCAGGAGGACATTGTCGCCGGCGCGCTGGCAGGCGGTGAAGAACCGGACTCCGCCGCCCGGGGCCTCGGGAACCGGGTAATCGCCGAGCGGTTTGCCTTCCGGGGAGAGCATCACGATCTTCCCCGGCATGGTCTGCACGACGCCGATGTTCCCGCCGGGCAGCAGGATCAAGTTCCCCGGGCGGCGGAACTCGCCCGGCCCCTCTCCTTCGTGTCCGATGGCGCGCACGAACTCGCCCTCGGGGGAGTAGATCGACACTTGATGGAGTTGAGTGTCCAGGATGTAGACGGTACCGTCAGTACCGGTCGCGATCTCCATGATGACGCCGAAAAACTCGTCTTCACTCTCCGAGTCCCCGCCGATCCGCCAGCGCTCGTCGAGCGCGATCTCCATCGGAGGTTCAGCCGGCTCGGCGGGATTGAGTACGTGCAGCACACCCTCCCGGGTCTCCGTCTTGCCCTTCCAGTCGGACGCGGCCGCGCCGGCGGGCGCGACGGGAATCACCGCGAGTAGCGCGGCAGCGGACATCAGAAACAGCATCAACAGGCGTTGCATCGTGAACCTCCGGTAACGGGCGGGACCACCCCGACGCAAGATCGAGGCTGCAACCAACGGAAAGCCTATGATACGCTTTAAACAGCGCTTCGACGAATAGGTTTCGCGCGGTGCTCGCGATGCTCGCATTTCGGCATGGAAATCCGCCTTGCCAAGAGTCTCATCCGCCCCTGGAGGCGCGGGGACGAACTATCCCTCGTCCGCCACGCCAACAACCCGGAGGTCTGGCGCAATCTCCGGGACGAATTTCCCCACCCATACAAAATGTCGGATGCCAAGCGCTGGGTCGCCCGCATGTCGTCGGCGCGCGAACCGGAAAGCTACGCCCTCGAGGTGGACGGCCACGCGGCGGGGTCCATTGGCCTCGTCTGCGGGAGTGATGTGTATCGGCTCTCGGCCGAGATCGGGTTCTGGCTCGGTGAAGAATACTGGGGCCGCGGCATTATGACCGAGGCCGTTGGGGCGTTCACGCGCCACGAGTTCGCGCAGTTGGGAATCGTCCGGATATACGCGCACGTATTCGAGGGCAACGCGGCTTCGATGCGCGTGCTGGAAAAGAACGGGTACATCCGCGAGGGCATCCTCAAGAAAAGCGCTTTCAAGGCGGGGCGGGTAATCGACCAGGTGCTCTACGCCGCCGTCACCTGACAATATCTAGTAACCGGGGTCGGTTGGCCACACCGGGTCGCTCGGGCACGGCTCC
>JBGSIK010000387.1:0-5903 GCA_041742575.1 Candidatus Krumholzibacteriia bacterium | reverse complement strand
CGTCAGTTTCGTCCGCCCGCTGAGCTTGGCGAGTCCGAAGTCGACGATTTTCGCCAAACCGTCGCTCGTCACGAAGATGTTTCCGGGCTTAATGTCCCGGTGGACGATCCCTTTCTCGTGGGCTTTGGAAAGACCCGACGCCACCTGGATCGCAATCTCCAGCGCGTCATCGAGCTCCAAGGGACCCCGTTCGACCTTCGCCGCGAGCGACTCCCCCTCGTAACAAGGCATCACGATGAACATACGGCCGTCGGGGGTCTCATCAATCTCGTGTATCGCGCAGATGTTTGGATGTTCGAGGGAAGAAGCCGCCTGGGCTTCGTGGACGAAACGTTTTCTCGTCTGGTCGTCACTCACCTGGGAAGGAAGAAACTTGAGGGCGACGCAGCGCTTCAACCTTAGATCTTCGGCCTTGTAGACCACACCCATCCCGCCCTCACCGAGCTTCGCAACGATCTTATAATGAGAAATCGTCTGACCGATCATGTCCATCGAATCTATTTTCCTTCCACAAGCCGCCGAAATCTCGGATTACCTCGAATCGGATCCCATATCGGGTCGACGCGGAGCATCCCCACCGACATGTTCGATGGCACCGACAACAGAGTTTCGATCTGATCGATCGCCGCCTCGTATTTCCCGCACATCATATAGATCTCCGCAAGGTACCTGACGAGGAAGGTGCCTACAACAGCGTCTTTCGAAATGGGCATCATCCGGACGGCTTCTTCTCCTTCCCGGATCGCTTCTTCACAGCGGCCAAGCCCGGCGTACGCAAGACCCAGATTGCCATGGTAAACGCATACATAAGCCGACTGAGGACTGGACCGGATGAGAGGTTCGAAATAGACCCTCGCCGAGTCGTATCGCGCACTGGCCGCATGACGACCTTCCTCGGATTCAATGATAAAGGCCCGGGCGAGATGGGTGGCGGCAACCACGGCGGGTTGTATCGCACGATACCGTTCTATGGGCCCCGCCTCGAACGCAACGAATAGATCCGTGTACGTCTGTGGATAAAGACGGAGGTCGGAAGTATCGATGTTTATGAGCCCCTTCTCCAGTGATGTCAAAGCTGCGTCGGTCATGTTTGTCCAACGTGACATCTCCAACATCACCTGCCTCGCCGCATCCACATCGCCGTTTATCGCCAGCAAGACGTGCGCTTTTTCGGTGTACCCATCAGGTAGCTGGGGTGAGAGTGAAATCGCTTGGTTGAGGTCCTGTTCGGCTTCGTCGAAGCGGCGAAGAAGCATCTTCGTGTATCCGAGATCATCAGCATAGATATTGGCATTACGAGGCATCAGCCGGCGTGCATCCTCGAAGTGATTCAACGCTTCCTGCCATTTCCCCAGGCGTCTCAACGTGTACCCAATCTGTCGCGCCGCACCACCGCTCGCTTGCAGATGCTGTGCCGTCTGGAAATGCGTGAGCGCCTCTTCGAACCGGCGCTGGACGTAGAGGACTTTTCCAAGCGCGAGATGGGTTTCCGGGAGATCGGGCGCGAGCTCTCCCGCCCGCTTGGCGGCTTCCATCCCGAGGATGAGTGCTCCCGGCCGGTCGTAGCTCCAGTAGAGGTCGGCGTAGGCCACCGCAAGCCCAGCCCACGCCTGGGCAAATTGGGGGTCCAGTGAGACAGCATTCTGAAACAACCGGACGCACAGCTCCCCGTGGGTCACGCTTTCCAGCGCTTGATGGTAGTCCATCCCGCGCAGGTAGTCTTCGTACGCGGCGAGGTTCTCGGTGGGTTTCTTCTCGATCGCCCGGCGTTCGGGCTCCAACAGGGTGACGTCCAACTGTGCCGCCACCCGCTCGGCGATATCCGACTGGACCCGGAACACTTCGGTCATGGTCTCGTCGTAGGTGTCGGCCCACACATGCGTGTCGTCGGAGACACGAATGAGCTGAGGGATCACACGCACACGGCTCGTCGGATCCCCGGGCCTCTCGCGCTGCACCGTCCCCTCGAGGATGTAGTCCACACCCAGCTCTTCGCCGATTTGCCTGATTGATTTTGTGGTCTTTTTGTATTGGATGGCGCTCTGACGCGAGATCACCCCGAGCCCGCTGACGCTCGCGAGGCGGGCCGTGATCGCATCGGTGGTCCCGTTGGCAAAGTACTCGTCCTCCGGTGCTCCGAGGTTCTCGAAGGGGAGAACGACGATCATCTTTCGAATGTCTCCAGCAGACGGCTTCTTCGGCGGCGGTTTTAATAGGCGCGGGACGATTGCCAGGGCGAGAGCGATAACGGCGACCATAGCGACTGCGGCCCCGGCGATCACGAGCTTGTTCCGTCCACCTTTCGCCTCGGTCTTCTGGGTTTGAGATGCCACGCCGCGTGTCTGCGTCGCCGACCGCAGTGCCCGAAGATCGACTAGCATGTCCTCCACATGCGGGTACCGCGCCGACGCATCCTTCGTGAGCGCCTTCCCCACAATCCGCTCTAGCTCCATCGGCACCTGGCTCCGACGTGACGTCACCGGCTCCGGCTCGTCGTGCAGAATCGAATACACCACCGCCGGCTCGTACTCCCCCGTGAACGGCCTCACTCCCGTCACCATCTCGTAGAGCACCACACCCAAAGACCAGATGTCACTCCGGCGATCCACATCCTTCCCCGAGGCCTGCTCCGGCGACATGTACGCCGCGGTCCCTAGCGTTGTATCGGCCTTCGTGATCTTCGTGTGCGCGCCCAAACGGGCGAGCCCGAAGTCCAGGATCTTCGCCTGTCCCCGGGAGGTGAGCATGATGTTCCCGGGTTTGATGTCCCGGTGGACGATCCCTTTCTCGTGGGCCTCGTGGATCCCTTCTCCGATTTGGATCGTGAGGGAGAGGAGATCATCTATGGGGAGCGGCCCTCTCTGGATCCGATCCTTGAGGCCCTCTCCCTCGATGAACTCCATCGCGATGAACGACTGCCCTTCGTGCTCGTCGATCTCGTGTATCGTGCAGATGTGGGGATGGTTGAGAGTGGCGGCTGCCCGGGCTTCGTGGATGAAGCGGGTTTTGGCCTCGTCGTCACGCGTGAGATCGGGGTGGAGGAACTTAAGAGCAACGAAGCGGTGGAGCGTGGTGTCCTCGGCCTTGTAGACCACCCCCATCCCGCCCTCGCCGAGCTTCGAGAGGATCTTGTAATGGGAGGCTATTCGACCGATCATTCCGGTACCTCAAAATGCTCCCACTCGTATTTCGCGCGCTCCGCCAATCTCTTGAACCGCGCCTCGCCTCGAATATTGTCCAAAAACGGATCGCATTGAATGAACGGGTAGTTAATCCAGCCGCGATGGATCGCGTTCTCCAACCAATCCAGTGCCTCCTCCTTGGCGCCCGCGAGGGACAACCGATGGGCCACAATGTACGACCACTCGAAATCCCTCCTGCAGGTCTTCTGGAACTCTGGGGTCATCAAACGCAATGCGCTTTCCTTGTCCTTCAATAGGGCGTATTTCAGTAAAAGACAGAATATAGTTTCTACATTGCGGGCGTTTGCTGGTTCGGTCCGATCGATAACGGCGAGAGCCTCGTCGCGCTGGCCGTTGAATGCCAACGCATCTGAATAGAGTGACTGTGCCAGTGGGCTTGTTGAATCGGCTTCATAAAACGCGCGACACTGTTCCACGGCAGGTCCGAAACGGCAGTCGTACGTATAGCAGATCCCCCTCACCGCATACCGCCAGGGGCTCAGTGGATCATGTGTTTCATACATATTCGCGTAAACAAGGGCCTCCGAGATCTTGCCTATTTGTGCGTAAGTGATTGCCAATGGACGAAGGGCATCGATCGAGACAGGATCTGCCCTCAAGGCTCGTTTCATATAACGGAAGGAGTCACGCCAATTCTCGGGATAGTCTTTATAGCTAGATAGGAGTGAGAGTCTCACAAGCGCGCTTGGATGGTCAGATCTCAACGACAAGGCCTTCTTCGCATACTCCTCCGACCGTTTGAGATCTTCTTCCTGCCCGAGCCCAATATTGGCGCGCTGGGAATGGGCCGTTGAAAGCCCCGCGTAGAGCTCGGCATTGTCGCCCATGATGTCGATGGCGGTCTGAAGATATACGAAGGCGCTATCGAGAGACTTCTCGTCGAAGCGATAGATCTGGCGAACGGCTTTCAGATAGCATTCGTAGGCCTTGACGTTGTCAATCGGGTGCTCCGAGAGCCTCCGCGTCTCTTGCGGCGAGAGCTTCAACTGGAGGGCATCCACAATGGCGGAAGAAATCTCGTCCTGAATTGCAAACACGTCTTCGAGCTTGCGGTCGTAGGTCTGGGACCACAGATGATAGCCGTCCGCAACATTGATGAGCTGCGCCGTGATGCGGAGCTGGTCACCTGACTTCCTCACGCTCCCCTCGAGCACCGTCTGCACATTGAGCTTGCTGCCGACCTCCCGAATCACGTCCGTCTTTCCTTTGAAATAGAAAGCCGAAGTCCTCGCCGGAACGCGTAAGTCCTTGATGTTGCCCAATCGGTTGATGAGCTCCTCCGTGATGCCGTCGCAGAAGTACTCCTGGTCATGCTGAGGACTCATGTCAACGAAGGGGAGGACGGCGATGGATTTTTCCTGAGGGGTCGATGTCACAACGGGAAGGGGTGCTCGACGCTGCGTTTTGATAAGAAAGACTGCGGCAGCGATGGCGATGACCATCAAGGGGACCGCCCAGTACGCCCACCACGCCCTGCGTGCGGGCGTGGCCGCTGTTGTCATCGATTGCTCCGTAACGTGGGTCCCGTCACTCAGCGTCCTCTGGAGGCGCCGCAGGTCGGCGATCAAATCCGCCGCCGTCTGATATCGCTCGTCACGCTTCTTCTCGAGGCATCTGTTTACGATCCTCTCGAGCTCCACCGGAACACCGGTCCGCACACTCGTCAGCGGCGCGGGGGCACTATTAATGATCTGATAGACCAGTCCCTGCTCGTATTCCCCCCGGAACGGCAAGAGCCCGGTCAGCATCTCATAGAGCACCACTCCGAGCGACCAGATATCCGTCCGATGGTCAGCATCCTCCCCTTGGGCTTGCTCGGCGGACATGTAGCCCACCGTTCCCAGAGTCGTGGCTTCACGTGTGAGCTTCGTTCTCCCGGAGAGCTTCGCGAGCCCAAAGTCCATGACCTTGACCTGGCCCGAGGCGGTCAACATCACGTTGGTGCTCTTGATGTCCCTGTGGACGATCGACTTCTCGTGCGCCGCCTGGAGCCCCTGGGCGATGTGAATGGCGATATCGATTGCGTCTTCGACCTTGAGCGGCCCCCGGTCGATCTTGTCTTTCAAGCGTTCGCCATCGATGTAGGCCATCGATATGAAGGTCTGATCGTCGGCCCCGTCGATCTCGAAGATGGTGCAGATGTCCGGGTGATCGAGCGCGGCGGCCGCCTGGGCTTCATGGAAGAAGCGCTCCTTGGCCTCGGTGTCGCGTGTGGACTCCGGCGGGAGGAACTTGAGAGCAACGAAGCGGTGGAGCTTGAGGTCCTCGGCTTTGTACACGACCCCCATCCCGCCCTCGCCGAGCTTGGATAGGATCTTATAGTGAGAGATCGTCTGACCGATCATCCAGGGCCTCCCGAGAGATCGGTGCATAGCATTGAGGAAACGTTACCTGAGGATGATCAACTGCACCGACAGACATTGTACCAGGGACGTAACGATGTTCAAAGTGGGTAGTTGCCTGAACGGCAGGTTAGTTTGAGCCCCGGCCCCGGATGCCGGTAGGGAAGGGTCGCCGCCCGGCGGTTTCGGGCGGCAACGCAAGGGAGATCCGATCACGGCTCCAGGTTCATCTTTCGCAGCAGAGCCTGATAGGCCGGAAAAGATCGCAAGCGATCGTAAGTCGGCCCACCCCTAAGTCCAGTCACAAGGAGCGGATCGCGCTCTTCGACACCCCTTGCCATCCACTCAAGGCCTTGGT
>JBGSIK010000386.1:0-2427 GCA_041742575.1 Candidatus Krumholzibacteriia bacterium | reverse complement strand
AGTGTGGCCCGGACGTGGACGACACGGCACCCCCGGTCGCGCCAGGGGAGGTCGTTCGAGTGATGCTCGAGCCAGGTGGTGATAACGACGTCGTCTGGTTGCAGGCCGAGCCGGTACGAGAGCTTATTGATGGCCTCGGTCGTGTTCTTGCCGAATATGACGGTCTGCGTGTGCGGGTCGGCCCCCACGAAACGCGCGATGATCTCGTGCGCCTGCTCGTAAGCGGTGGTGCTGAGACGAGATTTGAAACCGGTTCCGCGATGGACGCTGGAGTAGTACGGGATGAATCGTTCGATGGTCTCCATGACGTCCGTGAACGCGGGCGTACTGGCGGCATTGTCGAGAGACACATAGCGCACCCGCCGCCCGTCGAGGAGCGGGATCTCCCTGTCGATCCCGACAATGCGACTGCGGATGTCCACGGGTCGATGCGGGGTCCTGTGCTCTTTGGTGTCTCGGATGCTCGACATACTCGAAATCGTCAGCCGGGTCACGGGCCCAAAAAACAACCCGCGCGAGAAAGGCGGGAAGGCTCCATTGTAGACGGAACCACGCCCCCGGGTCAACGCTCGTTTCGCCCCAGGGAAACGCTTTCTCCTAGCGCCTGTCCCCCCGCAACCTGTACACTTCGAATTCGATCCCTGCACGATGGCGCAGTATGGAACCCTGCCGCGTCGCGCCGCTTACGGAGGAGACGCCATGACCGATCCCACCGAACGGAACAACGCCGATAGAGAAGAGCTTTTGCGAGCCCTGAAGGAGAGCCCCTCGTACGTTCTGGCTTACGAAGACGTCCAGATGATGCAGGACGACGACCTGCGACCCGTCCGTCTCCAGCTGGAGCTGTACAAACCGGAGAAGTTCCTGCAGGAGCACAACATCCGATCGACGATCGTGGTGTTCGGAAGCGCCCGGACGATGCCGCCCGATATCGCCCGGGACCGGCTCGACGCTCTGCGCGAGGAAAAGAAGCACAACCCGGACAATCCCGCGCTCGACCGGAAGATCGCCAAGGCCAAACGGGATGTCGAGTACTCCCAGTACTACGAGGAAGCGCGCCGCTTCTCCCAGCTGGTTTCCAGAGACTTCATCCAGGTCCAGCGCAAGGACTTCGTCATCGTCACCGGCGGCGGGCCCGGAATCATGGAGGCGGCCAACCGAGGCGCTCACGACGTTCACGCCGTGAGCGCGGGATTCAACATCACGCTCCCGCAGGAGCAGGAACCCAATCCGTACATCAGTCCGGAGCTGTGTTTCCGCTTCCGGTACTTCGCGCTGCGGAAGATGCACTTCATGATGCGCGCGAAGGCGGTCGTGACCTTTCCCGGCGGTTACGGGACGCTCGATGAGCTGTTCGACGCGCTCTGCCTGGTGCAGACGCGGAAGGTGGAACGGATGCCGATCATTCTCGTGGGCAGGGAATTCTGGCGGCGCGTGATCGACTTCGACTTCCTCGTCGAAGAGGGCATGATCAGCGCCCAAGACGTCGAACTGTTCA
This sequence comes from Candidatus Krumholzibacteriia bacterium, assembly GCA_041742575.1. Classification (GTDB taxonomy): domain Bacteria; phylum Krumholzibacteriota; class Krumholzibacteriia; order WVZY01; family JAKEHA01; genus JBGSIK01. Next base: position 929 of record JBGSIK010000386.1, on the reverse strand, counting down.
ATGTGGTCGACACCGCGCAGGAAGCCGTCGACGTGATCTACTCTTTCTACGGCGGCGGCGTGCCCGAATGACGGCGGTCGTCGTTATCGTTCTGGCAGGGGCGGTTGTCGCCCTCCTCTTGGCCGGCTACTTCTTCACCCGCTTCCCCCGCGATGTCGCCGCGTTACTCAACCGCGTGAGCGCCGGTGCACAGCATCTCCCGGCCGTGTCTGAAAAGGCGCGTGAGTTGCACGCGCGGCTTCTGGTGGCGGACCTCCACTGCGATGCGCTCTTGTGGGAGCGCGACTTTCTGGAGCGCGGGTCCTACGGACACGTGGACCTGCCCCGGCTACTCGAAGGGAACGTCGCCCTGCAGGTGCTCTCCGCGGCGACGAAGATGCCCTTGCTACCGCTCCCCACGCGGAACACCGATCGGACCGACTCCATGACCCCGCTGGTGATCGCCCAGCGGTGGCCGCGTGAAACACGGAGGAGTCTCTCCGCGCGCGCTCTCTTTCAGGCCGCCCGGCTGCGCGATGCCGCGTCGCGATCGAATGGCAAGTTGCTCGTCATCGAATCGGCAGCCGATCTGGCCTCACTCCGTGCCCGCCGCGAAAGCGGCCAGGCCGTTGTGGGAACCGTGTTGTTGCTGGAGGGTCTCCACGCGCTCGAAGGGCTCCTGGAGACAGTCGATGTGCTCTTCGAGGCGGGATTCCGCATCCTTGGGCTCGTTCACTTCTTCGACAACGCGGTCGGCGGATCGACGCACGGGGTTCGCAAGGGCGGTCTGACTCCGTTCGGACGCCGTGTGATCGAGCGGATGAACGAATTGGGGATGGTCGCCGACCTCGCGCACGCCTCCGCTCGACTGATTGAAGACGTACTCGCAGCGACGAGCCGACCCGTCGTGGTGTCGCACACCGGCGTGAAGGGCCATTGCAACACCGAGC